>SVFZ01000075.1 GCA_015056585.1 Butyrivibrio sp.
CATATGTATAGGCTCCACGGACGCTTACTTTGTTCAATTAGGTTAAATCGCAATAAGATCAAACGAAAGGGCAGTTATTGTTATAATTCAAGCTGCTTTTTCGTTTGACCTTACAGCGATTCTAACCTAAAGAATTTATCAAGGTTAAGTTCCAATGAAGAGATGTCATCAACTGTTATGCTGCCTTCAATCAACTGGTCCGTGGCACCAAGCACGCAGTTTCCTCCGTTACTGCCATCCTTTCCCCATCTTCCGGCAGAAACTATCAGAAATTCTCCCGAATCTGATAACTCAAGATCTGTGTTATTAAGATTTATGATGCTTGATGTATTAGTACAGTAGAACATGGCTCCACTGTTGCTCTTCATGCTTCCACCATTCATTGTAAATACACTGGTCCCATCCTTAGCATCTCCTGATGCGCTCTGATAAAGAAGCACATTTGACTTGATACTGCCTTCCTTTGTGGACTGGTCATTACCACTTAAAGTGCAATTTTCAAGAGTGACACTATTCTTCCCTTCTATGATCACAGCCCTGGAGTTTTCAGAAATACAGGATGCATCAGAAACAGTAATATCTGCAGTACTATATATAGCAGGGCATCCTCCTGTACCGGTAGAAGTATAGGTTCCTTTATTTACCACCATAGTTCCACCGCCTCTGTCTGATCTGATTGCCGCTTTACTTGCGCTGGTGACAGTCAGATTGGTGGCATATAGCGTTCCTCCGCCTGCGACCTGTATTCCTCCTGCTCCACCGCCTGTAACATTGACAGTAGAATCAGATATGTTTATGGTGCCTCCATCATATGCAAAAACTCCTGTGGCATTATCTGCCTCAGCTGTAATGGTGCAATCTTCCAATGAAACCGTTGCATTATCATAGACTCTCACGGCAGCATTTACACCTTCAAAACTTGATGAGTCCGCACTTGTAGCATCCCCAGCGGTCTTGTTTATGGCAGCGCCTGATATACTTGCTGTTACGCTTCCTCCGGCACCGATCGCACTCTCGTCTTCATTTTCTGCATTATATGTACCGCCTGATAAGCTCTCACCATCTGATAATGAATAAGCAAGTGTACCTGATGACGATTCAGAAGAATCCTCAGATTTCTTTCCGGAATGCGAGCTCTTTTTCGTGTCTGAAGTCGAAGCCTTCGCCGTTTCAGACTCTGCTATGGTCACTGAATCATTTAAATCTGATGATGCTTCCGATATTGCCTCCTCATTTACCGTAACATCAGCACTTTGTGCTGCCTGTCCACAAGCTGATAAAGAGATAGTAGTCCCTACTAATATAGCCAGAAATGCTTTTGATTTCATATATACCTTCTTTCCGGAGCATAATAGGAGCTCCTATGATCTAAAACAAATCATAAGAGCTCAACCTAAATTCTCACTAAAAGTATTATAAATTGTAAGCGTTATATTTAATGCCGAACGGAATAAGTAAGGGTATCGTATTTGTTATAGCTGTGATAACTGTACAATGAAATTCAGTGTTCCATGTATTAGAATGCCAAGGAGAATGGAGCCGTTAGCCTTTTTCTCATTAACATAAGGAATCAGGATGCCAGGAACCATAGGGTATAACAGAAGTACCAGCCCCTGCGCAAAATTAACCTGACCTAGCGCCATCAAAAGATGTGTCAGTCCAAATATAAAAGCCTGGATGATGGTTGCTGGCCAGAATCCTAGCTTATTCTGCAACCTCTTTTGGATAAATCCACGGTATATAATCTCCTCAGACAAAGCAGTGTGCAAATATGCATATACCATAATGCAGAGTAGATAACTAAACCCCTTTCCTGCGTACAGTGATACATTAAACTCCTTCATAATAGTCTCGTTAGCAATGATTCCGACGACTTCGCAGATGGCAAATGCCAAAAGGGCATATTTTAAAGCATCCTTTATATTATTGCCAATCCCCTTAAGACCAATCCAGATAAAGAAATTTTCCTTTTTTCTTGCCAATATCAACCATACAACGAATGGAATCAATGTGAACAATAGAATCTGGATAACGGAACTAATAGCTTCACTTAAAGTTGTAACTGCTGTTGTACTCATTTTTCCTCCCTATTTGAATGCTGGTCACATTTGTGACTATCGTATTTTAAATAATTCATAAAATTACAGGATTTCTTTGGCTCATCGTGAACCATAATTATTACCTTTTCTTTACTACAAGAATAAATTCCACTATTATAGCGCCCCCTCAAACAACCCCTTTTTTCATAATGCTTATGCCTCTATATCCCAGATTTCTTCCGAGCTATCGCAGTTTCCTCATAGCCCTGTTGTTCAAATGTTATTATCGCATGCAGGTAAGTGTCAAGCGAGATCTTGCGAAACCATAAAATACACAAAGATTTCACATTTTCAAGTACCTAAAAGCCCCCTCGGGCGCGGCCAACATCGACAAAGAACCACTCAAGAACGACTGCCGCCATAAAGGCTACTGCATCAAGGATAAGGAAAACGCTGCAAAGAAAAACGCAGACACTGACCCGAAAAAGATCCTGGGAGAAGACATCGACATGCTGGGATTATCCCACAGATCGTGCAATGCCCTAAAGAGGGCCGGCTATATGAAGATCGGCGACATCCAGGGAATAAGCATTGAAGCATTAAAGAAGATAAAGGACCTCGGCGGCATGTGACTTACAGAAGTACGGGCGAAGGCAAGCGCCAAAGGGATCATGATCATAACAGACGAATATGTATAAAAATGACCCCCGGGAAAACGCTCCCGGGGGTCAAGCACATTTTACAGAGTCCAAAAAGGAATCATTTATCACTGGAAATATTATACAATAAAAGTGACGTAAAAGCCAGTATTTTCGGAAAAAGCCGAATTTATGGTATTATAAAATACAAAATATAAATGAATACATAATATCAAAAATTCCCAGAGGGTCATATAGGCACCTCCGGGAATTTTTTATAGACATGCAAGTATTACTCTGTTAATTCAGTTACTCCAAATGCATTAGCAAGAGATGTAAAACCAATAAATCCGTTTGCGTCAATAAGACCTGAAAGGTCTGCGCCTGCAGGAATTCTTATAAGCTTTCTTACGCCGTTCTCTATGTAAACAATATTAACGGTAACATCATTTTTAGCTGCGATTGACTGGACCATCTTTGTAGAAAGGCATGATGCGATATTCAGATCGATAATAGTCTCACCGCCTGCCGGTGTGCTATCAATTGCAGCTACAAAGAAGTTAACATACTGAGCAGGTGTCATCTCATAAAGGTTAAGGGAGATGGTCTTTGTGCTGACTGCTGCATTTCCAAGACCTGCTGTAGGAAGTGCGCTTCCAGCTGATGTACTTACGATCGTAACAGGAGGTGCTGGTGGCTCACTTGGCTCTTCCTGCTGAGGCTGGGGTTCAGGCTGAGGTTGAGGCTCAGGATCAGGGTTGGATGCCGGCTCAGAAGACGATGTAGACGTCGAATCAGAACTAGATGACGAAGATGAATCGGTTTGTTGTGTCGTTTCTTGTGGTACCTCTCTATAATTTGCAGTTATACTATAGTCTATATATCCATCTTGGCTGGGGACTATAAGCGGATTATCTGATGTGGGTTGTGCATCTTGCATACCAGGACCATCATTATAACAATAAGTCCACTCTACAAATTCATATCCTTCATTTGGAGTCTGGGTAAATACCCTATTGTCACCCTGAGAAGTTTCCACGATTTCTCCAGCTCCATTAGGGTTCACGCTCGTGTTAACAAACGCAAACGCAGTTACAGAACCATGTAAAATCATCAAAGCAATAAGTGCTATAGCAAGAAAATTCTTATTCCATCTCTTCATTCTTTACCCTCCATGTTCTCTGTGGTAGTTTTTTGCTTCCCTGACAACGCGGTTAAAAGCCGCCTGACTGCTGAAACATAAGGCTATTCTATCCCCACGAAATAGAAATAACAATTCATTAAATATGAAATATAGTGAAAATAAAATATCTTTCTTAAAAGTTGATGAAAAAAAGAATATTGGAATCATAATGACCAGACTTTCTGTCATCATAGAAAGGAAATAAGATGGTTGCAGAGAAAAGAAAAACAAATAATGATAAGAAAAACAGCTCAATAACAACCGGTGCTACTGCTCTTTTATCCGTGATTGCAGTACCAGTTACTTCCTTGCAGGCCTGTTGATCTCATAGAAGAGAAATAAATGACTCATGGAACATCTCACATATGTCATGTTTTCCCTTCTAGTTAATATATTTCTATGCAATGGCTTCATTTGAACAGGCTTGTCACCGTGTTCATTATATTCTTGTTATCGAGGATGGATCCTATGATATCAGTAAGCTGCGCTTTTTCTCCTTTAAGTAGCGCTACTGCAGCCTTCTTGGTATCGGCATCTGCAGCTCTGTACAGTTCAAGCAGCTTTTTCTCAGTAGCCGTAACCTTAACAGATGTCCCGGAAGATGTTGTTTTCTTGGCAGTTGTTGTCTTCTTCGCTGCAGTCTTTTTAGCTGTAGTTTTCTTAGCTGTCGGCTTCTTTGTTGTACTTGTAGTCTTTTTAGCTGTTGCCATCTTTTTCCTCCTCTTCTCCTCTACAGAGTCTGCTGTCAATGCCTTCTTTTACCTTTGCCCTAACTGCTTTTTTGATCTCTATATTTCCATCATACATCTTCTTTGGAAGAGTAGCTCTGTAAAATGATGAATACTTTTCCCAAATCTTTTTCTTATCCGCTTTTGATCCTCCCATCTGAAGTATGATGAACTCTACTCCAAAACATCTGGTCCTTACACCCGTATCAACGCAGCCATTTCTAAGATAAAAATCCATACGTCTTATCCTAAGCTTTCTGTCCTCTTCATCTTTGGCATAATCCGGATCTTCTACTTCTACTAAGATGGTTCCGCATCCAGCCATATGACCATCTAGAATCTTTATCAGTGTAGTTCCGATGCCTCGATTTCTTTTATCGGGATATATGGCCAGGTAATCAATCAGATAGTCCCTGCCACTCTTAACAAGGCACGTATATCCAACAATGGCCTCATTTTCATACAACCCAAAGGCTTTATAGATTCCTTCATCAAATGCATTCAGGATCACTGATAAAGGCTTTTGCTCATCAGGTGGAAAATCCACTACCATACGCTCATTATAAAGCTTTGTTATTTTCTCTTTTGTAAGTTCTCTAAGATTCATACACCCTCTTGAACCCTTGGCTAACACATGTTTTTTCATATTTTATCCTGGCTTACAGCCCACTTAATGAACGATGTCCTATATCCTGAGTTTTTATTAACTCTGTATACTTTGCCACAGATCTTGCACTTTACAGTAGCATACTTAGAAGAATCAGCATAGTCGCCCATGCTTTCATAATCAATAGGATCATCTCCTATTATTTCGACATACTCCTGAAGTAGTGGGCTATTTGGCCTGTCGTCAAAAAACAAAGAACATACACATTCCTGCATTAAAAGTTGCCCATTGTCTAATCGGATTTTCATTCGTTCTTCTATTGGTATTTGCGAAAAGAAAACGCAATAGTAGCCCTCCGGGTAGTTCTCTATAATCTTAATGCCGACAAAATCTGGTTTCCCATCTTTCATGTCAAAAAGCAAACATTTTGAATCAAAATACCCAGTAAGAATTGCTTTCTTGTTGTTATAGATCACGTTATATTCCATTTTATTCTGTAAGCGTGCTTCTTCCAAGTAGTTCATCATAAGGCACGTGGATTGTTATAAAGCCTGAAGCATAGGGGCCTATGTCATATGGGTAGAAAAGAAAATCAAGTCCACTTTCTGTAAATTGCGCCCTGTCATCGAGAGCAACCGACTCATAGGCCTGAGTGTAAACTTCATCATCATTTTCTGCAAAATAGTAATAGTCTTTACCCTCTTTGCCATAGTCCTCTTTTACCTTGGAGGCAATAAGATCCTTAAACTCTTCTTCTGTTCCCTTATAAAAGTCCTTTATTCTAAGCCTCTGCCCGGTTGTAAGGTCAAATAAAAACTGCTCTCTTGATGGCATCCCATGAGCTCCGCCACCATACCAGTATCCTGACATATTCACAGCCAGATATTTATCTTCGATCACATAAACGTCCAGAACCCTGTCCTCATCAGTTACGCTGTACATATCCGGATTCTCCTGATGCTCCTGACAGCTTGAATCCGCAAACGTGGTGTCATTCTGTATAATATTGGCGCTGCCGTCAATGTAATCTGCTATCTCTTTGTTGATCTCATCTGCATGTTCAGAGTAGTTGCCGTCAAGCACAAATTTCTCCCCATAATACTGTGAAAGAGGAGTATCGCAATCAAGGCATGAATATTTTGAATTTACGGCCTCCACAGTTCCATAGTCGAAAGCTGAAAATCTCTTTGCAACAAGGCCAAGTTTCTTTACAGTAGCCGGATCCTCTTTTGCATCTGTCACACACCAAACATAGGAGCCGTCTTCATATGTAAGGGAAAAGAACTTTGAACCTGAAGTTTCATTGTTTGCGAATACCCCATATATTCCGTCAGCACCGGGTTTACTTTCTTCCTGTCTTATGAGTTTTGAAGTAAGCTCCTTTGTGTCGTAGGCATAAAGCTTCATTGTCACATTCTTGAATTCATTTTCTTCACTTATGTAATAATAGAAAATGCCATCGTTAAAATCAGTAGCTACAGCTTTCTTATCATCTATTATCAGATCCGCCTTGCCACTTGCTATGTCAAGGGCGTACTTTTGGCTGTCATTATAATTCTCATCGGTAAGTGAAAAAATAACCTTATTCTTATCATAGAAGTACACATAAGGTGAATATCCATCCTCTGTGTCATAGATAAGCTCGGGCTCTTTTCCCTCTTCCATCCTGTATAGATCATTATCCTTCTCTGCCACCACAAAGCCTACTTCACCAAGTATTTTGGGAACACTGACACTTGTATAGCTCTTATTGAGTTCCTGCTTAATGATATAGCCATTGTCATTGTCAAGGAAGCTGTCATACTCAAAATCAGATTCTTTAAAAGACAGACCATCATTTATCTCAAAGCAGTGACCTGTAAAGTTGTCCTCTCCCTGTCCATAAGTCTCGAAATATAATTTATCCTTATATTCGTCGAGATAATAGGCCATGGTGCCGTTCTGAGTCTGATAGACCACTTCAGCTTTGTCTTCTTTTGGATCCACAGCATAGATCACGCTGTAATTACTCTGCTCGCCATCATATACATCACAGCTGTAGTACAAAACTCCGGCTGAGTAAAGATTGTAATTCCTTGGATCAAGCTTTATTCCCTGCTGTGCAAACTGCTCGCTGATCTTCTCAAGGTCATACTCGTTTATAAGATTGCCCTTATCATCTGTAATATACAGAGTAGACTCATACTGGAGCTGAACATTTTCCTCACTGGGGCTACCTGTCTCACCGGCATTTTCATTATTTCCGGTTTCTTCCGTGCTTTCATCAGCCTTTTCTGCATTCTGTGAAACACCGGTATCCTCAAAAATGGACGATGTGCCCTCATTTGCGCCTTCCCCCGGCTGCGCACCTTTCATACCGCATCCTGACGAAAAAACCGCAATTGCAGTACATAGAAGCTCTAAAATAATCCTTTTCTTTTTCATAACACTTTTAACTCCTCTCAAAACAAAAGGAACATCTGCATAAAAGATGTTCCTTTTTAATTTTATAAATTTTCAGATATTAGTCAAATATCTCTTTCCACAAAAATATCCTAAACAGCACAAAAGCCACAACTGTAGTGAACAGATCTGCCGCAAACTGGGCTGAAACAACTCCCATAAGGCCCATTATCCGCGACATAATGATCATTACAGGTAAAAAGACAATTCCCTGCCTGCAGGCTGACAGAATAAACGCACCTGCTGCCTTTCCCGTAGACTGAAAGGTGCAGATCACAATAAGACATATTCCCATAAATGGTATTCCAAGCAGCTGCATTTTCAGCATCATCACGCCCTTTTCTATCATTGCTGGATCCGATAAAAACCTTGAAATGATCCACTTTGCAAATATCGACAAAAAGGTCAGGAAAAATAATCCAGTTCCTCCTGTTACCAAAAATCCGAATCCCAGGATCTTTTTTAGCCTGTCTTTTAATTTAGCGCCATAGTTATAGCCAATCAGTGGCTGCCCACCAAAGGCCAGTCCCACAATGACCAAAAGAGCTATGTTCACGATCTTCAAAACAATTCCCATGACAGCAATATTTTCATCGCCGTATGGCTTAAGGAATCTGTTTGTCATTGTGATTCCAATTGTCTGCATGAGATTTGTTATGCTGGAGGGAAGTCCGATAGCAAGTACACTTCCAATATCCCTTGGATTTATATCAAGAAGACTGATATCAAGGGATAGCACCTTGCTCTTTTTACAGATAACATATACAAAAAAGCTGCAGGTAAAAATATAGCCTATCACCGTTGCAATAGCGGCTCCTGCTGCCCCAAGTCCCAGTGCAAAAATAAATATTGGATCCAATATGATATTTACCACTGTTCCTATTATCGAGCCTATCATCGACTCGAAGGCCATGCCCTCCGCCCTTAAGATATTTGAAGGTACCAGGGAAAAAATGATAAGTGTCGATCCAAGCATAAGCGGGAAGTAGTACTGATCAGCATACTGGAAAGTCTCCTGCGTAGTCCCTAAAATTTCCAGCACCTGTCTCCTAAAGATGAGCATAAAAATCGTGAACACTACTCCGGTCATGATTGAACTGTAAAAACACAGCACGCTCTTTTTCCTGGCATCATCCACCTTGTGACTTCCTAGTATCCTGGATATAACAGAGCTTCCTCCTATTCCGAAAATATCTCCGATTGCAAGGAGCAGCGTAAAGAGCGGAGCACACAAGGATATTCCGGCGATAAGATCTGTGTTGCCTGTAAGCGCGATAAAATACGTGTCCACAAGATTGTAAATTAGTGTCACTATCATTCCCATAACTACCGGCAACGCCATTTTCATATAAGCTCTTGGGATAGGTGCACTCTCAAATAATTCATTTTCCATCTTTTTACTTCTCCTATCAAAAAAGAAATCCATAACCCGCTAGGATTATGGATTTCCGTACCGTGGCGAAATCATATCGCCCTACTGACATTATTAAGATGTTGTAATACTATCATCTTCGTTTCAGAAAGTCAACCTTGCTTCAGCTTTCTGTTGGCGCTGTATTCTCGTCCTCATCTTCTTCACGTTTCTTCTTTGCAAAGAAAAGAAGGTGAGACAGCATAAAGAACAATGCTCCGAAAATAATACTTACTATGCTCAGAATGTATAAGATATGTACAATATCCCTCTTCTGAGAAATTGTAGGTGTATATTTTACATCTTCTGCAGGAGTTTCAGCACTTTCAAAGGTGCTTTCTTCTGTATCTAAATAGTCTGTGAAGCCGGCATCCTTAGCAATTTCTGAACCGCTGATTACATATACAGGCCTGCTTGTCTTTTCTGTAGCCTCTTCTATAACTTCCGAAGTCTTTTTGACATATCTTGGTCTGTATGAGCTGTAGCTGCTGCTCTTAGTACTCTCAGTTGATGTAACTACAAAATTTTGCTGTGTTCCGGTTACAGTTGCAGCTGTACTTGTACCTGCTGATGCACCTGAATTATCGTTATAACTGTAGGATGGTGCAGGTGCAGGAGCAGGGTCCGGTGCCGGTGTTGGTGCTGGCGCTGGTCCTGGCACAGGTGCCGGAGCAGGTGCTAGGCCCGGTGCTGGTGACGGTGCTGGTGCTGGCGCTGGTCCTGGGCCCGGTGCATTCTTTCCTGAATCACCGCCTTTACCGCCCTTTGAATCATCTGATCTGCCGGGAACAGTACCAATCACTTCCTCGCCTTTCTTGTCAGGCTTTTTATCCTTATCAGCGATATTCTTGGCATTCTCTCTCGCTGCATCAGCTGCTTTCTTTGCTTCTTCTGCAATCTGCTTAGCTATTTCAGCATTCTGCTTAGCTGTGTCTGAAGCTTTCTTGGCTTCATCAGCTGCATTCTTTGCTGCTTCTGCTTCAGAATTCCTTGTATTGGAATCACCTGCAAGCTGAGCTGCCTTATCGGCTGCTGCCTTTGCTGCATCTTCTGCTGCCTTTGCTGCGTCTTCAGCTTCTTTAGCTGCAGCTGCTGCTTCTTCTGCTGCCTTTGCTGCATTACTTGCTGCTTCCTCAGCTGCTGCTATTTCTTCCTCAGTAACTGTCCTTGGCTGTGTATCACCATTTGAATTATTCTCTGATGATTCTCCCTCAGCAGGCTCTCCCTCTGTCGGTTCCCCTTCAGTAGGTTCAACTTCGGAATCTTTCTGTCCTATAAGTTCCTTGACCTTATCGAGAGCTTCCTGTGCTTCCTTAGCCTTTTCAGCTGCTTTCTGAGCTGCTTCATTAGCCTTATTTCTTGCTTCCTCAGCTTTCTTTCTGGCTTCTTCTGCTTCTCTTGCTGCCTGATCTGCAGCTTCTTTGGCCTTTGCAGCTTCTTCGGCTGCTTTGGCTGCCTTCTCAGCTTCTATTCTTTCTCTTTCAGCTGCTTCGGCGGCTTCCTTTGCTGCCTGCTCAGCTTCCTGGGCTTTCTTTCTTGCTTCTTCTGCAAGTCTCTCTTCTTCGGCCTTTCTTGCTGCTTCTTCCTCAGCCTTTTTCTTTGCATCTTCCTCGGCCTTTTTCTTAGCTGCTTCTTCTTCAGCTTTCTTTCTTGCTTCCTCTTCTTCAGCCTTTCTTCTGGCTTCCTCTTCTTCAGCTTTCTTTCTTGCTGCTTCCTCTTCAGCCTTTTTTCTTGCTTCCTCTTCTTCAGCCTTTCTTCTGGCTTCTTCCTCGGCAAGTCTTGCATCTTCTACAGCTTTGTCTAAAGAGCCTTTGATTCCGTTGGCTGTATCTGCTGCATCAATTGCTGCCTGATAAGCCTCCTGAACAGCATCATAAGCATTGTTTGCTGCAGTTCTTGCAGCTGTAGAAGCGTCAGTTATCTCTTTATCATCAGAGTACTGTGCTGCAATTGCCTCTGCCTTTTGGGCTTCTGCATCTGCTTTATCATACTCAGCTTTTGCTGTCTCATACTTAGCGTTGGCGTCACTTGCTGCCTGCTTAGCAGTGTTATATGCATTTGTTAAGTCTTCTATAGTAGCATTTGCCGGATCTATCTTTGCTTGTTCCTTCGCTGTAGCCAGTTCAGTTTTTGCACCGTCCCTTGCAGCCTTGGCATTTCTCTCTGCCTCTTCTGCAGCTGCCTGAGCATTCTTAGCATCAGTTCTTGCTTCATTTAACTGTTTTTCTTTTTCAAGTCTTTCAGCTTCTTCTTTAGCAAGTCTGTCGGCTTCCTCTTGTTCAGCCTGCTTTCTTGCTTCTTCTGCTTCTCTGGCTGTTGTAGCTGCTGTGTTTGCTGCAGTTGCTGCTGCCTGTGCATCTTCCCAAGCTTCCTTAGCTTTATCTGCCTTATCCTGAGCCTGCTTTGCTACTTCTCTTACTGCCTCAGCAGCCTTCTTTACTTCTTCATTATCAGATTCTTTAGCAATCTGCTCTGCTTTCTTAGCTTCTGCATCTGCTGCAGTAGCTGCTGCCTGTGCATTGTCATAAGCGGTCTTGGCATTATTAGCTGCTGTCTGGGCATCTTTTGCTGCCTTCTCAGCTGCAGTTGCATTTGCTTCTGATGGTTCTGCGCCTGCTGCGTTCTGAGCCTCTGTCAAAGCTGAATCAGCTTTTCCTTTCTCTGTAGCTGCACTGCCGGCCTCAGTCTCAGCAATAACTTTCTGCCTATCAGCTTCGGCCTTAGCTTCGTCGATTGCTTTCTTGTCAGCTGCATCCTTAGCTGCCTTTGCAGCTTCTTCAGCAGCCTTTTTCTCTTCGTCAGCTTTTTCCTGTGCCTTAATAAGATTGGAATCTGCTGTATTTTTTGCTGCAGCTGCTTTACCTGATGCTTCAACCAGTGCATCATAATCAGCCTTTGCTGCTGCGGCTGCGGCTTCTGCTGCCGCTGCTGCTGTTTCTGCATCACTTACTGCACCTGTTATGTCTTTATCTTCAGAATTTCCGGCTAAAGACTTAGCTGTATTAGCTGCAGTTCTGGCATCTTTTGCTGCCTGCTCTGCTGCCTCATATGCTCTCTTTGCAGTATCAGCTCTTCCGGCAATAAAGTCAGCATTATCTTTAGCAGTTTTCTGTGCTGCCTTTACTTCCTCAAGTGTTGCTTTTTCAGGGTCAACCTTAGCCGCATTCTCTGCATTATTTACGTAAGTGCTTATATCTTTAGTTGCTTCTTTTGCAGTATTTGCTTTTTCTTCAGCTGTAGCCTTATTAGTCTCAGCTATCTCTTTTTGAGCTACTACCTTATTAAGCAAATCTGCCTTTTGAGCTTCTTCTGCTCTCGTTATAGCTATCTGTGCAGCTTCTCTTGCTGCCTTAGCTGCATCTCTGGCATCCTTTGCTGCCTGAGTTGCCTCTGCTATAAGACTATCATCTGCAATATGCTTTGCAGCTTCTACAGCATTTTCTGCCGCAAGTGCTTTTTTATCTGCTTCATCAGCTGCTACATTTGCGATCATCGCAGCTGTTCCTGCGTTTTCAACCACTGTATCTGTAGCTGCAGCTGCTGCATCTCTTGCTGCCTTAGCTGCATTATTTGCTTCTTCTACAGCTTTTGCTAACTCACTATTGCTCTCAAGCTTCTTCTGAGCATCCTGTGCAGCTTTATTCGCATTTTCTGCTGCTTCTCCTGCTTCAGAAGCCTTTGAAACCAGCTTCTCAATCTCAGCAAGTGCTTTCTTTGCCGCTTCTTGTGCCGCTTCTTTAGAAGTTACATCATCGGTACCATCACCGGCTGCATCCGCAGCATCTGCAGCTGCTTTTACTGTTGGTATGAGCTTTGATAAATTATCCTGCTCTTCAAGTGCTTTCTTAGCTGCGTCAACGGCCTTTTGAATGTTTTCGCCGGATGGATCCTTCTTTACTTCTTCAATTGCAGCTGTTGCTTCATCAATTGCTTTCTGTGCCTTTTCAATTGCAGCTTCTGCATCGCTAACTGCCTTATTTGCATCTGCAGCTGCTCTGTCAGCTTCATCTTTAGCCTTCTTAGCAATTTCTTCACGAATTTCTTTAGCAACTTTCTCTGCATTGCCGGCTGCAGTTTCTACTGCTGTCAGTGCCTCATCTACCGCCTGTACAGCTCCATCAACTGCAGTCTTTGCATCATCAGCCTTTGCCGCCTTCTTTGCTTCTTCAGCTGCTGTCTTTGCTTCTTTGGCTGCTTTTGCCAAATCTCTTGCAGTCTGAGCTGCAGCTTCAGCTGCCTCAGCATCCTCTATTGTTCTATCTTTGCTTGCCTTATCTGCTGTCTGTGCGTCTTCAGCTGCCTGAGCTGCTGCTTCAGCCGCTTTCTGAGCTGCAGCTGCTGCATCTCTTGCTTTCTGATCAAGAATCTTTTGAGCTTCCTCAGCCTTTTCCTTTGCTTCTTTTGCAGCCTGTAATGCCGCATCAGATGCTTTCTGTGCAGCCTTTGCTGCATCATTAGCTTCTTCCTTAATAGCATCACCGGTAGCCTTCTTTGCAGCTTCCTGTGCTTTCTGTGCTGCCTCTGCAGCCTCTTTTGCTGTATTTTCAGCCACCTCCGCTACTTTATTAGCTGTGTTTACAGATTCAGCTGTAGGATTAAGAGGATCAATATTATCCTTTGCATCATTTGCAGAACCTGTCGCAATTTCAGCTGCAGCTGCTGCATTATTGGCTTCTGTAATTGCCTTCTGTACTTCGTCAGCAATCCTGGCAGCTTCCTCTTTAAGCTTTTTATCAGCTTCCTGCGCCTTGTTATAAGCATCTAAGGCAGCCTTATTTGCATCTTCTGCTGCTTTGTGAGCTTTCTCTGCCCATTCCTTTACATACTTCTCTATTTCCGGGTCTTTACATAAAGCTACGGCTGTATCAGCCTTATTAGCAGCATCCTCTGCTTTTTCAGCCGCTGTCTGAGCTTTAGCTGCATATTTCTGTACTTCTGCCACATATTTTGCGGAAGGTGTTTTTTCGAGGTTAGCTAATTTTTTATTTAAATTAGCAATTGCTTTTTCAACATTTTCGGTCTCAGTCTTAGCATTATCTCCGGCAACTTTAGCTGCATTGTTAAGCTCCGTCTGTGCCGCTGTTGCAGCATTTCTTGCCGCCTTAGCAGCATCTGTAGCTGCAGTTACAGCTGTTTCAGCATTTTTTAATGCGCTCTGTGCTCTGTAATAAAGATCACCTGCTGCATTTTCCATTCCTGCAGCTGTAGCGGCACGGATAGCTTTATTTGCTACATCTATCAATGTTTCTTTATCAGTAGTTGCAGCTGCTGCAAGGCTATCTGCTCTGTCTGCACTGTCAAGAGCTTTCTTTATATTATCTGCTGTCTTTTTATCAGTAACAGTTTTAGCTGCTTTATTTGCTACGCCCGCAGCCATATTTGCTGCTTCTGTAGATGCCTTTGCTTTCTCAATTGCCTTATTTGCTTCAGAAATCAGATTATTTACTGCTGCCTTTGCTGCATCACCGGCATTCTTTGCAGCATTCTCTGCTGCTGTTTTGTAGAAGTTTAAATACCAGTTAGTGTCATCAGCATGTTCTTTCACTGATGCGTCAGTAGTATTGTTGCTGATCTTCTCTATTTCATCGTATTTAGCTTTAGCCTTTGCTGCTACTTCCTCAGCTATTTTTGCTTTTTCAACAGCTGCTTTGATGTTTGCTTCAGAACCGTTTGCCTTAACATTATTTGCTGCTGTGTTAGCCGCATTGGCTGCATTTAATGCCTCACGCATGATGTCATATGCTGCGTCGATTGTAGGTGTTGGATCAACAACAGGATTAACAGCCTTTTCATCTTTTGCATAAACGAATTCAACACTTGAAATTTTTATCTTCTTAGGATCTTTATAATAATTCTTCTCATAGTCATCTATATTCGACATTACACCAAAGTAATATGCAATGCCTCCTTTAGTCTCAACGCTGTAGTTTAGATTTGAGTTACCCTTATTATCATATTGAACAAATATCTCATTTTTGTCTTTATCATAGAGCTTATATGCCACAAGAAGTTTATCGCTCTGGTAGGCCACGTTAACCTTCATGCTGACAAGTTTGCTCAGATCTACAGGATTATTTAATTTAATGATTTTATCCTGATAATCCCTGTTAAAGTAAAGATCCTCACCAAAAGCTTTTATTTCCTGATTGTCATCATATTGACCATTGTATAGATTATCAAACTTTGCATTGGCATTAGTCCTATCTAACGTTTCACTTGTGGTCTCTCCCTTATATGTATCAGCAACAAGATCTCCCTTTGTGTTTACTGTAATTTTTGAAACACTGATCTCTGTATTTGCTTTTTCAGCAAGGAAGCCAACATATCTGAATTTTCCGGTAAAATCAGGCTTGATGATAATCTGATCACCGGATGCCCACTGACCGCCACTGTACAATTTATGAGAATCATTAGAGTTGTCACTTATTGAATTTGTGCTGTGAAGTGTAATGCCAACTGCCTTATTCTGAGAGTTTACATTTATAACAACACTTTCTACCTGATAGCCATAAAATTCCTGACCCAGATCGAAAATATACTCATCATAAAGATTTGTCATTTTCAGAGCATTAGAAGGATATGTATATTGTCTATACCATCTGTGAAATACATCTCTGCTGCCAAAATCTATAGATTCCCCACCGTTATAGCCCTGATCATAGCCCCAGTTGAAATCAAATGAAACTCCTTTGTCAGCCGCCTCTACAGTTATCGTATTAAAGTTTAACGATTCACCGATAAGGGCAAACGTAAGTACAATTATCAGCATCCTTTTGAGCATTGCCTTCATAACACAAAAAAACTCCTTTGTTTAAAACCAATTTCCACCAAAACGAAACACCCATAAACACTAAGCTTAATCGCATTTCGAATATTTATACATTTTGTTTATCGTTTTTCCGGAAACCAATATAGCACTTTACGTTTCCATTGTAAACGGTTTCAACGAAAAAACAAAAATTCATTATCATATTGGTGGCAAGAAAGAAAATTGCAATTTCTCAAAGCAGGCATAAAATAGCGGGTTTTGCCAAAATAAAAGAGACCTTTATCCCACATATACAGTGAGATATAGATCTCTTTTTCACCAAATTTTCACATTTAAAACAGCTGCATTTATAATTATGCGTACAAGATATAATTTTATATAATCATTATGTAATCCCTTACAGGGACTTCTTGTATTCATCAGCAATGGCATCAAGAAATTCCTCTGAGCCAAGCTTTACAGGATTTGGAAGGCTTGTTATAAGTGCCAGATCTCCTGTCATGCGACCGGACTCGATAACGGAAAGAGTTGCCTTTTCAAGCCTGTCGGCAAAAAACATAAGCTCAGAAATACCATCAAGCTCTCCTCTCTTTCTAAGAGCGCCTGTCCATGCAAATATTGTTGCAACAGGGTTTGTTGATGTGGGCTCACCCTTAAGGTACTTGTAATAGTGTCTCTGTACTGTACCGTGAGCTGCCTCGTACTCATACACTCCTGTGGGAGAAACAAGAACTGATGTCATCATAGCCAGTGATCCGAAAGCAGATGATACCATATCACTCATAACATCGCCGTCGTAGTTCTTGCAGGCCCAGATAAATCCTCCCTTGGACTTCATAACACGGGCTACAGCATCGTCTATAAGTGTATAGAAGTAAGTGATTCCTGCCTCTTCAAAGTCCTTCTTAAACTCTGTTTCAAAAACCTCATCAAAGATCTCCCTGAATCTTCTGTCATAGGTTTTGGATATCGTATCCTTTGTTCCGAGCCACAGCTCTTTTTTCTCGGCAAGAGCATATTTAAAGCAGGCTCTTGCGAAGCTCTTTATTGATGAATTCTTGTTGTGGATACCCTGAATGATTCCGGGCTCTTCAAATTCATAGATTGTCTCTCTGATCTCTTTTCCATCCTCACCGGTAAATAAGAGCTCAGCCTTTCCCTTGCCGGGAACAGCAATCTCAACGTTCTTGTAAACATCGCCGTAAGCATGTCTTGCAAGAGTAATGGGACTCTCCCAGGTTCTTACGTTGGGCTCTATCCCCTTTACCATAATAGGTGTACGGAAAACTGTTCCGTCAAGGATTGCCCTGATGGTTCCGTTAGGGCTCTTCCACATCTTCTTAAGACCGTACTCCTTGACACGCTCGTTGTTGGGAGTAATGGTGGCACATTTAACAGCAACGCCGTACTTAAGCGTAGCATTGGCGCTGTCTACGGTTACCTGATCATCTGTCTCATCTCTGTGCTTAAGACCAAGGTCATAGTACTCGCTCTTAAGATCTACAAAAGGAAGGATAAGCTTATCCTTGATCATCTGCCAAAGTACCCTTGTCATCTCATCCCCGTCCATCTCAACGATAGGGGTAACCATCTTAATTTTTTCCATCAAACCCTCCTTAAAACTCTTATACACTTTCCCTGAGAATAAAAAAATTACTCGTAGAGATCCAAAAGTCCTTTATCAACCATATTTTCGTAGGCATTTATCATATGCTGGTTGGCAAGTTCCTCCGCTTTATCAGGATTGTTCTCCTTGATAGCCTCCATGATAAATTTGTGCTCAACATTTGAAACCGCACCACGGCTGCTGGAAAGAGTCTTTTGTCTTACTCTCCAGACATACTGATGATAGTCCTTTAAAAGATGCTCCAGCATCTTGGAATTACATGACTCATACATAATTGTATGGAATCTGTTGTCCAGTTCTGCCATCTGCTCCATATGGCCTCTTGCGGCATGGAATTCTGCCAGGTAGATAACCTCTTCCATCTCCTCAAGCTGCTCTTTTGTAATATTCTCGCAGGCCCATCTGGCGCATAAGCCCTCAAGTTTGGACCTGATCATATAAATATCCTTGATATCTTTTACCTTGATTCCTGTAACATATGCTCCCTTGTTAGGGATAATCTGAATAAGCCCTTCCAGCTCAAGCTGTCTGAAGGCTTCTCTTACAGGTGTACGGCTGACACCAAGTTCCTGACCAATTGCAACTTCTCTGAGTTCCTCATGATCCTTGTATTTGCCGTTTAATATGTCTTCTCTGATCCTGTGAAATACACGACCGCGAAGTGAGTATTTATCTGTTACTTCTTCCTGTAGATCACTATTTCCCATAGTTCCCTCTTTTTCTGTAATTATCACTTATCCCTCGAAACTATCTCGCCCTCTTTTACTACAATACCAAGTTCCTCGCTGACCTTGTCAATTTCGCGCACAAGCTCGGCATCGGTCATAACTGTAACACGACCACCGGCATATTCGGCATCAACCCACTCTTTTATCTTGGTTACAAGGGGTGATGACTTTGAAAGCGCATGCTCATCGCGAAGCTTGTAGTGAACATTGATCCAGTGAGCAATTCCGGCAAGCCCTGACGTATTCGAAACTGCACTGACAGGAGGTCTTTTTAGGAACTTCTCTGTGTCGAAGATATTGTAGATCTCCTCGTTCTTTAAAAGACCGTCTGCATGGATTCCGGCTCTTGTTACATTGAAGTTCTTGCCTACAAAAGGAGTGTTGGCAGGAACTGTAAATCCAATCTCTTTCTCATAATATTCAGCAAGGTCGGTAATAACAGTGGTATTCATACCGTTTAAAGTACCCTTAAGCTGGGCATACTCAAATACCATAGCTTCAAGAGGTGTATTACCTGTTCTCTCACCTATACCGAATAAAGAAGTATTGACGGAAGCACATCCATAAATCCAGGCTGTTGTTGAGTTGGTAACCGCCTTGTAGAAATCGTTGTGCCCGTGCCACTCTATAAGTTCGCTTGGAACGCCTGCATTTGTATTGATAGCGTAGATGATACCCTGAACGCTTCTTGGAATAACAGCACCTGAAAAGTTTACTCCATATCCCATGGTATCGCAAGCACGAACTTTGATAGGGATCTTGTACTCGTCCTTGAGCTTCATAAGTTCAAGACAGAAAGGTACAACAAATCCGAAAATATCTGCTCTTGTGATGTCCTCCAGATGACATCTTGGGCTTATGCCGTTCTCAAGGCAGGACCTTACAATACTGAGATAATGCTCAAGGGCCTGTTTTCTTGTCATCTTAAGCTTTAAGAAAATATGATAATCGGAGCAGGAAACAAGAATACCGGTTTCCTTCATTCCCATAGCCTTTACAAGCTTAAAGTCTTCACTGGAGGCTCTTATCCAGCTTGTAACCTCAGGATACTTGTAGCCCCTCTCCATGCACTTGTAAGCAGCATCTCTGTCACTCTTACTATATAGAAAGAACTCACTCTGACGGATCATTCCATTTGGTCCGCCCAGCTCATGGAACATATCGAAAATATGCACGATCTGGTCTGTTGTGTATGGAGCCCTCGACTGCTGACCGTCTCTGAAGGTCGTGTCGGTTATCCATATCTCTTTTGGCATGTTATGAGGAACAATTCTGTCGTTAAAAGGAATCTTCGGAACTTCCTCATAGGGGAACATGTTCCTGAATACATTGGGTTTCTCTACATCATCAAGAATGTACATGTGCTCCTCAATTGTAAGGAGATTGTTCTTTTCATTCATGGTGACAGGGCGATTCTGGAATGTGTTTGAATCCTGCATGATGAGTACCTCTTAATAGTTTTACATTTCAAATACCTTTTGTATGATTGTATACAATCATACGATTGATGTCAACCATGTGATTTTATCATTATGCAGGGTACAACAAAAAATCCATCACTTCGTTTTTCTACAAAGTGATGGATGCTTATCAGAATTTTCCTTTTCTTTCGAAATACTTCTTTACTTCTTCAATGGGTCCGGGCTTAGCATAGTGATAACCCTGTATATATTCAAAACCATGCTCAAGGCTGTATTGACTCTGGGATTCATCCTCTACCCCTTCAACCAGCGTTACGAAACCATTCTTCTTGA
Organism: Butyrivibrio sp.; assembly: GCA_015056585.1. Lineage (GTDB taxonomy): Bacteria > Bacillota > Clostridia > Lachnospirales > Lachnospiraceae > Butyrivibrio. The sequence continues at coordinate 19,927 of SVFZ01000075.1, forward strand.
ATACCTCGATCATATAAGTCATGATGTCATCCATGCGGTTATCATCAAGTGACTTATATAGAAGCGACTTATCAAACTTAATAGTCTTAAACGGACAGTTCATAACCCTCTCAAGAGATGAATAACCGGTTCCGAAGTCATCAAGATAAAAATGGATTCCGGCTCTTGTCAGGTAGTTCATGTTGTTATTAGCTACGTCGTAGTTTTCAAACATCGCCGATTCTGTAAGTTCAAGCCTTATTTTCGACAGATCGATATCATACTTGTTTATTATGTCAAAAAGCTCAATATGAGCATCCGGCTGCGATATCTCTTTTGACGAAATGTTTACTGAAATAGCATCGAAATCATAGTAATCTTCTATGTTCTCTATAACTTTACATACTTTATTCAGTACTATGCAGGTCAGCGCATGAATAGTTCCACTCTCTTCTGCTATAGGGATAAAGATATCCGGGCTTATTATTCTTTCCCCAAGTTTTAACCTTGTAAGTGCTTCTGCCACCCTAAAGCTTCCTGTTTTTACACTGTAAATGGGCTGAGCATATACCACAACTCTCTCATCATCAAGATCAAGCTTATTTCTGATATCCTTAAGAGTTGTTGAAATTTCGTAGTTATCAATAAAGCTGTCATAATCAGATGGCTTAACCATATAGAAATGACTGCTGTTCTGGTCTTTATAGCGCTTTATTATGTATTCAAAAAACCTTCTTACCTTGCCGGGCTCATCCAGTTCCGACTGAATCTGTCCCGTTACCATCACATAATTGACAGGAACACTAAGCTCTGCTTTTACAGAATCCAGAACTCCTCTTATCTGATTTATAGATCTTAAGTATTCGCTCTCATCCTCAGAGTCAATCACGTTGATGTACCTGTCATCAGCAATCCTGTAAATATATACATTATTGCTGATTGATTCCACCGCCCTGCAGGCTTCAACTCCTTTAAACATGACATCATCTTTTTCTATCATCAGATTGTCTATTCCCTGGAAAAGGAGCTTAATGTAGACAATATAGGTATTTCTTTTGCCTATAGTCTTATGAAGATATGCATTTAGCGAATATATACTCTGTGCGCCGGTAATCTCATCATAAGGATACGAATGGAAAAGCATATATCCAAGTGCAAAAACAGGCACATAGGTCAATGACGTGAATATTACATGATATTTGGAAACTACTACCATCTGTATGATAAGAATAACCAGATCTATGGGAACTATAGCATACACAGCATGGGATATGACCCTTGATACATTCTTTCGGTTTGACATCGTCGCATTAAAGCAGAGTATCGCACATACGATACCGGCTCCTGCATAAAACCTTGTGAAATTATCGATCCTGATGCCATCCAGCGACATCTGATACAAGCCGGTAGCAGCTAGCTCTATAACAACACCTGTAAGATATATAAATGTCAAAAGAAGGTACATAAACAAAAATTCTTTTCTCTGAGCCCTTCTTACTATAGACATCATATTTACATAAGAAAAGATACAGTAAAGAACCGCATTATAAAGCAGCAAAAATACAATAAGCTGCGCCATGAATATGTATCTGTTGAAATACTCTTCAGGCTTGTTGGCTACCAGTATAATCGAAATATTAAGCAGCAGGGAAATAATGGAACAGATTGTCCCGCTAAAGACATATTTATACACATAAGTCTTTTTCGGCTTGGTATAAAGCATCACGCCAAGAAGAAGCAGCGCTATCACCAGCCCTGCCACTTCTCCTATGAATGAATAAGGTCTAAAATAATCGTTCATCATGCATTAATATTATCACAAATCCGTTAATACATTATTAAAAGATTATAAATTTGCCCGGTACTAAACATGAAAAAAGAGAACCCAAAAGTTTTTAGCTTTCAGATTCTCTTTATATACATATACTTTACAGATTATTCTTCAGAGTTTGCTGCTGCAACCTTTTCAGCTCTGTCCGCAACCTCTTTTGCCTGAACATCTGAAGGAGCCTGCTCGTACCTATTGAACTCATACTCATACTCACCGCTTCCGCCTGTCATGGAGCGAAGCTGGGTATTGTATCCGTAAAGCTCCATCTGAGGAACTTCAGCTTCAATAACCTGCTTGCCTGTAAGGGAAGGATTCATGCCCAGCACTCTTCCTCTTCTCTTGTTAAGATCGCCCATTACATCTCCGGTGTAGCTGTCAGGGACTGTAACCTTAAGTGAAACGATAGGTTCAAGAAGAACAGGAGTTGCTTCCATGAAGCCCTTCTTGAAGGCGCCGGATGCAGCAACCTTAAAGGCCATTTCGGAGGAATCTACAGGGTGATAGGATCCGTCATAAAGTGTTGCCTTAACGCCAACTACAGGATATGCAGCCAGAGGGCCTCTCTGAACGGATTCAGCTATACCCTTCTCAACTGCAGGGAAGAAGTTCTTAGGAACTGCTCCGCCTACTACTTCCTGCTCAAAGATATAAGGTGTTGTAGGATCCCCTGATGGCTCAAAGCGCATCTTTACATGTCCGTACTGGCCGTGTCCACCGGTCTGCTTCTTGTACTTGTACTCTACGTCAGCATTCTTACGGATTGTCTCTCTGAATGCTACCTTAGGCTTTGTAAGGTCGATGGCAACCTTGTATACGTTCTGAAGCTTACTCTGAACAACCTCAAGGTGCATATCGCCCATACCATAAAGAAGAGTCTGTCTGTTTTCAGCATCATTGACTACTCTGAGTGTCTGATCCTCAGCTGAAATCTTGGCAAGAGACTGTGCAATCTTATCGATATCGCTCTTGTTCTGAGCGTGATATCTCATGGCAGTATACGGTGTGGAAATATCCATCTTAGCGTACTGAACAGGAGTAGCCTTTGTTGAAAGAGTATCACCTGTTGCAACGTCAAGCTTCTGGAGAGCGCCGAGGTCTCCAGCGTGAAGCTCAGGAACTTCTGATGTCTTATTGCCCTGAAGGATGTAGAGTTTGCCGATCTTAACCTCTGTATCCTTGTTTGCAACATACATTACATCGTCCGGTTTAATGACACCTGAACGAACCTTGATAAGTGAATACTTACCGATGAAAGGATCGATCATAGTCTTAAATACGAATGCTGTCTTAGGCTTTGAGAAGTCAAAGTCAGCTTCGAAAATCTCATTTGTATTGGTGTTAATACCTGCCATCTTGCGGTTTTCCGGGCTTGGCATGTACTTAACAATATCATCCATAAGTGTATAAATACCCTGACATAATGTGCTGGAGCCCATTTCAATAGGTACGATCGTTCCGTCACAAACGTTTGAACGAACAGCTGCTCTTATCTCAGCCTCAGAGAATGTATCTCCGTTAAAATATCTGTCCATGAATTCTTCAGAGGTCTCAGCAACTGACTCAATAAGAGTATCTCTAAAGAGCTTAAGGTTAGCCTGGTTGTACTCAGGTACAGGACATTCAACAACTTCTTTTCCTTCCCATCTAAAGCCCTTCTCCTGAATAACATTTACGTAACCGACAAATTTCTCATTTTCACGGATAGGAAGATTGAAAGGAGCCATCTTCTTGCCGTACTTATCTGTAAGATCCTGAACAACCTGTCTGTATGAAACGTCATCAATATCCATATCTGATACAAAGAACATACGTGGAATCTTGTACTTCTCGCAAAGGTCCCATGCCTTCTCTGTGCCAACTTCAATACCTGCCTTGCCTGATACAACGATGATCGCTGCATCTGCAACACTTATAGCCTCTTCAACTTCGCCTACAAAGTCAAAAAATCCTGGTGTATCTAAAATATTTATCTTATGTCCGTCCCATTCCAGCGGAATTGTGGATGTGCTGATGGAAATTCCTCTCTTCTGCTCTTCTTTATCGAAGTCAGACAATGTGTTTCCATCCTCTACTTTGCCCATTCTTGATGTGATACCAGCAAGGTAAGCCATTGCCTCAGAGAGACTTGTCTTGCCGGCTCCACCATGGCCTAGCAGCACTACGTTCCTAATCTTGTCAGTCGTGTAAACGTTCATATCATGTCCTCCAGTCACAATAAATTGGGTATTTTATGAGAATAATGGGAGAAACAGATAATCTGGAAAAGCGTTAGTGAGCACTAAGAATATAAAAAGAGGTCCCCAACCACTGATAGATATATCTTTTGAACAAATCCTGTTCACTTCCCCATGTAAACTCATAACAATATTTTACTAAAAAAAACGCATATACACAAGTATTTTGGTCTATTTGCACAACTGCTAATTACAGTTCTCAGTCGTTAGCCAATATATGGCCGGAAATAAACGTTTATTTTCATCTGCATCGAGTTTGAGTACCTGCCTGCGTTGACTTTCGTACATTGAAGTGTTATAGTGCTAATGTATAAATATACGATTATAAGGGAGACTTTACCTTAATGGATATAGAAACATACGGTTTTATCGGCCTGGGGCTTATAGGAGGTTCCATGGCCCGCGCAATCAAGGCATTTTCGCCTGATTGCAGGATCATTGCATACACCCCTCACAGGGAGACTGTTGACGCTGCAAAAGCCGACGGAATCATTGATGAGCCTATATATGAGATTGGCTCTGCTTTTTCTGACTGTGATTACATCTTCCTGTGCGCTCCTGTTGAGCATAACAATACCAATATAGAAGTTTTAAAGCCCTTTTTAAACCCTAAGACTACTCTTACGGATATCGGTAGTGTGAAGAACAGCATCCATGAAAAGGTAAAAGAGCTGGGGCTTGAGGGACAATTTATCGGCGGTCACCCAATGACCGGAACTGAGAGGATCGGCTACAAGAATTCCAAGGCATCACTTTTGGAAAATGCGTACTATATTCTTACTAAGACCGAATCCACTGACGAGGAAAGGCTTGAGCGATACAGGGATCTGGTAAAGAATATGGGCGCTCTTCCGCTTATTGTTCCCTACAGGCAGCACGACTACATAACAGCTGCCATTAGCCATGTGCCCCACGTTATTTCAGCGTCTTTAGTGAACCTTGTAAAAGACAATGATTCTGAGGACGAGCTGATGAAGACCATTGCTGCAGGCGGATTTAAGGATATTACCAGAATATCCTCCTCATCTCCCACCATGTGGCAGCAGATCTGCAGTACCAACTCAGACAATATCTCAGGACTTTTGGGGAAATATATTGATTCTCTGGTTGAAATAAAAAAAGCCATTGATGAGCATAAAAACGATGAGATCTTTGACTTCTTTTCCTCAGCAAGACAGTACAGAGAGTCATTTATGGACATTGCCAGCGGTCCGATACCAAAAACTTTCGTGCTTCACGTAGAAATTGATGACCGGCCGGGACGCCTTGCGGCTGTGGCAGTTCTTTTATCCGAGAATTCAATAAACATCAAGAATATTGGAATTGTGCACAACAGGGAGTACGAACGAGGTACCTTGAGGATTGAACTTCACAGCAGAAAGGGCCTTGAGAAGGCGCTTAAGGTTTTATCAGAAAACGGATATAATGTAGCGGAGAAATAAACTGTTATTTAATTCATTTACATAGAATAAGCCGGAGGAATATATGATAGCTTTAGAAAAAGCAAAACGTCCATTAAAAGGTGATGTTTTTGTACCCGGAGACAAATCAATCTCGCACAGAAGTATTATGTTTGGTGCCCTTGCAAAAGGCACCACTGAGATAACAGGCTTTTTGGAGAGCGCCGACTGTCTCTCTACAATCGATTGTTTTAAAAAACTTGGCATTTTGATAGATCACACCATAAGACCCACCCACGGTGTGCCTACGATTACAGTACACGGAAAGGGTCTTCACGGCCTTAGTGCACCTGATGCCACTTTGTACACCGGAAACAGCGGTACCACCACAAGGCTTATGTCAGGTATTCTGGCAGCCCAGCCCTTTGATTCAACAATTACCGGCGATATGTCCATAGAAAAGAGGCCCATGAAGAGGATCATGACGCCCCTTAATCAGATGGGTGCTGATATCTCTTCTGTTCTTGGAAATGATTGTGCGCCTCTCCATATAAACGGAGGCAAGAAGCTTCATGGGATCAGCTACCGCAATCCTGTTGCCTCTGCCCAGGTTAAGTCCTGCATCATTCTGGCAGGTCTTTATGCTGACGGCGAGACCAATGTCTTTGAGCCTGCTCTCTCAAGGAATCATACAGAGATCATGCTCAGCTCTTTTGGCGCTGACATTCACAATGAAATCGCAAGAGACGGAAGCGCTGTCGCTATATTAAAACCCGGAATGCCTCTTGTGGGAACCAAAATAAATGTACCCGGAGACATATCTTCTGCTGCGTACTTCATCGCTGCTGCCCTTATGGTACCGGGTTCAGAGCTCCTTATCAGAAATGTAGGAGTTAATTCCACCAGATGCGGTATTATCTCCATCCTAAAGCAGATGGGCGCTGATATTACATTATTGAACCGCGACGATTCCCAGGAATCCCGCGCAGACATCCTTGTAAAATACAGCGAGCTCCACGGCAATCAGAATAACAGATTTGAAATTGGCGGCAAAGATATCCCTACCATGATCGATGAACTTCCTGTCGTAGCAGTCCTTGCTGCAACTGCAGGGTGCGATACCATCATCAAGGACGCAGCTGAACTTAAGGTAAAAGAATCTGACAGAATCGCCACAGTTGTTGAGAACCTAAAAGCTATGGGCGCAGATGTAGAGCCAACTGACGATGGCATGATCATTCACGGAGGAAAGCCTCTTCACGGCGCTGATATCAGAACCTACAACGATCACCGCCTGGCCATGAGTTTTGCAGTGGCTGCTCTCGCCGCCGAAGGCACCACAAGGATCATTGACGATTCCTGTGTAATGATATCCTACCCGAGCTTTTTCAAGGATCTGCAGAATCTGCTGCAATGATATAGTGCGAAGGATTTTTATCTTACGCTTACTTTTTTAATACTAAATATGAAAACAAAAAAGAAGTTCCGGTCTCGCTAAATGTGAAGCCGGACTTCTTTTTTTGACTTTATTATATGATTTGAGTATCAAAAGCAAAAACACGAATTGTTACGCGCTTTACTCTCATGAAGGCTCATATTGTCATTTCTGCTTGGCAATTTCATCCTCGACTGTTTCGTATACCTGAATTCTCATCTTTACATCCTCAGGCATTCCGATAAACACTCCGCCGTAATGGTAGGTGTCTCCATCAAGCATTGCCCTTACTATCTGAACGAATGCACGGATCTTTTCCTTGTTCCAAAGGGTAAGGTTGGCATCATAAATATCCCCAATAACAAGCTGCTTATCGGTTTTAAATCCCATTCCTGTAGTGGAAGCATCAACAATTTGTATTTCTACGGTCTCCGCAGTATCAGAAGCTCCTCCAAGTCCCTTAATGATAATTTCGCCTGAAAGCTCAAGTCTTCTGTTTTTTCTTCTCTCTTCCATCTACAAATACCCCCTTGCTACACTGTTCTTATGGATGACTTTTCATTGGGCCAAGCCACAATATAATGATAACTCATTCTCTATATTTAGTGCAAGCGCCTTATAAAACCATGTTATGCGAACTGAGCCATGTAAAGATCATAGTAGGCACCTCTCTTGGCCATTAACTCGTCGTGGTTTCCGCTCTCCATGATACCTCCACCGTTAATTACAAAGATTCGGCTTGCGTTCTTGATCGTAGAAAGTCTGTGGGCAATAACAAAGCTTGTTCTTCCGGAAACAAGAGTCTGAATACCCTTTTGCACAAGCATCTCCGTATGAGTATCGATGCTGCTGGTAGCCTCATCAAGGATAAGGATCTTGGGCATTGAGATCATTGTGCGGGCAAAAGCTATGAGCTGTCGCTGTCCGATTGAAAGACCTGCTCCTCTCTCCTTAAGCTCCGTATCATATCCTTTTTCCATCTTCATGATAAAGTCATGAGCATTTACAGCCTTTGCAGCTTCAATCATTTCCTCTTCGGTTGCATCAGGCTTTCCGTAAAGAATGTTTTCTCTTACCGTTCCGTGGAAGATGAAATTATCCTGAGTCATGACGCCCATCTGACGACGCAGACTGCCTATGGTCACATCTGTAAGGTCATGTCCGTCAATCCTGATCTTACCTTTTTGTATATCGTAAAAACGGCTTATGAGATTGACAATGGTGGTCTTACCTGCTCCCGTAGGACCTACTAAAGCTATTGTTTCACCGGGTTCTACCGAGAAGCTCACGTTATCAAGAACCTTAGTTTCTTCCTTTGTTCCTTCATCGTAGGTAAATCCCACATTTTCAAACTCTACTCTTCCTTCAACATCAGGAAGCTCATCGGCTCCCTCCTTGTCTACAATTTCAGCCTCTGTATCAAGAAGGTCAAAAACCCTCTCTGCTGCTGACATATTTGTTACCATCTGGTTGTAGTATCCGGAAAGCCCCATGATAGGACGCCAGAACATATTGGCATATGTAGCAAATGCTGCGATAAGACCGATTGAAGCCTCTGTATAACCAAGAAGTCCCACAGCAACAAGATACAGCACCATGCTGCTTATTGCCCAGCTCATGTCAATTGCAGGACCGAAAAGGTCTGCATACTTGCAGGCAAGGATATATGAATCTCTGTGGTCGTTTGCAAGGCCTCTGAAGGTCTTTTTGGTCTCATCCTCCGCATTGAAACTCTGGACAACAGAGATTCCTGCAATATCCTCATGCACGTAGGCATTAAGGTTTGATGCCTTCTTTCTCACATCCTGCCAGCTTTTATGTGTCTTTCCCCTGATCCACCAGATGCTGATGACCAATATAGGAAGTGAACACAAAGTTCCGATGGCAAGTCTGAAGTCCTTTACCATCATG
>SVFZ01000076.1 GCA_015056585.1 Butyrivibrio sp.
ATCACCCGCCTATGATCCCAATCATTGTGGGATCCTACGCCGGAGTCTCCTTTGAGGACAACAAGTTTGAAATTGAATATTCCCTCAAATAAAGGAATTGATTGATCCTAAGACAGTTAATTGATCATAGGATGATTCATATAATTATTGTCATTGATTCTACATAAGAAGTCTATTTACTGAGTCCTTCGTTGAGGCTGCCTGTGCGGTAGCCTTTGATGTCCAGGGCAACGTATCCAAAGCCAATAGTCTTGAAGTTCTCATAGACCTTCATCCTTACGTTATCTTCCATGAAACGTGGAAAATCTTCAGGCATTAGCTCAATGCGGGCAATATCACCGTGGTGGCGGACACGGAACTGCCTAAAGCCAAGGGAAAGAAGCAAATCTTCAGCCTTGTCTATCATTTCAAGTTTCTTACTTGTAATGGTGTTGCCGTATGGAATGCGGCTTGCAAGGCAGGCAAATGAGGGCTTGCTCCAGGTTGGAAGCCCAAGATGCTTTGAAACTTCACGGATTTCAGCCTTGGTGAAGCCACATTCGCGAAGAGGGCTCTTTATGCCAAGCTCAGCGATGGCTTTGTGGCCCGGGCGATAATCACTGTTATCATCAAGGTTTGACCCCTCTGCCACAGCCGAAATACCGTGCTCAGCAGCAATCTTTAGAATGTTTTCAAATATATGATGCTTGCAATAATAGCATCTGTCAGGTGGATTCTCAGAAAAATGGGCAATATCTGTAAGCGACGCTTTGCAGATGACGTGCTCTATTCCGTGCTCCTTGCAAAAAGATCCGGCTTCATCCTTTTCCCTTTCCGCAACAAAATCAGCTGATATCGTAACCGCAATGACATTCTTTGCCAATGCCACAGAACTGTCTATGCTTTCGGTGACATTATGGGCTTCGGCAAAGGCTTCTTTCGCTGCATATAAGAGAAACGTGGAGTCGACACCACTTGAAAAAGCTACTGCAACCTTGCCGTAACTTCTCAGAAGCTTCTTTAGTTCATCATATTTTTTTTCGAGCAATTCTGTCATTGCGAGCCCCTTTCCGCGTTGCTATAATGTTAGATGTTATAATTATAAATTTCTGTATAAAGATATCAAGATAAAAGACTTAATTCATCAAAGAAATCCGATATACAGGATTATGAAATAAATATTTACAGAAGGTGGTAACAAGTCTCAAATGAAAGAAAAATCAATACTCAGCAACAAACTTTTTCTGTACATGACTGAGTTCTTTGCCGGAATGTCGGTTATGGCAGTAGAACTGGGAGCAAGCAGGCTCCTGGCACCGTATTTCAGTTCATCCCAGATAGTATGGACTATCATCATCGGAACTATCATGATCGCCATGGCGCTGGGAAATATATACGGCGGAAGAGCCGCAGACAAGGACCCGAATCCGGGCAGACTCTATACGAGGATCCTTATAGCAGCTGTTTGGATAGCGCTGATTCCTCTTGTTGGGAAATATGTGATCCTTGGCATCTCAGCGGTACTGATCTTTGCAGTAAACAGCAATTTCCTTGTTATCGCGGCATTTGCAGCGTGCATGGTAGTCTTTGTTTTCCCACTTTTCCTTTTGGGCACAGTAACACCATCTCTTGCAAAGTATACAACGGATTCACTGGAAGATAACGGAAAGATAATCGGAACACTTGGAGCATTTAACACGGTGGGCAGCATCATCGGAACCTTCCTTCCTACCTTTGTGACAATTCCTGCGGTTGGAACTGCCATCACATTCCTTATATTTTCAGGAATCCTCATTGCGCTGTCTATACTTTTTTTTGTAACAACCGGAAGCGAGCCTGAATCTAAAGATAACAATTCGACTTCCGGGAAAAACGGTAACTTGGATGCAAAGCGCAGAAGCACTCGCAGTATTGCGATTAGTCTAGTGATTTTCCTGCTGTGTTGCATATTCGGACATAATTCAAGCTTTGCATTCTGGGAAAAAGACCTTACTTATGAAGGCGAATCTGTATACAACTATCTTCAGGTAAAAGATAACCCCAATAGCGTCATTTTATCTACAAATGTTCTGTTCGGAGTTCAGTCCATACTTATTAAGGATGGCGCCCTGACAGGCATGTACTACGATTATGCATTGGCAGCGCCTTATATGGCCGGTATCAAGGAAAAAGAGAAGGCGGGAGAGAGCATAGACGTACTCATTCTCGGAATGGGTTCGGGAACCTATGCCACACAGCTTTCAAGGTATTTTGACAATGTAAATGTGGAAGGTGTGGAGATCGATGATAAGATAACAGATCTTGCCCATAAGTATTTCGAACTGCCGGAAACTGCGAAGGTGACAACCTATGATGGCAGAGCATATCTGAATGCAATAGATAACAGGTATGATGTTATCATGGTGGATGCCTACCAGGATATCACCATCCCGTTCCAGATGTCTTCCAGAGAGTTCTTTTCCATGGTAAAGGAGCATTTGAAGGACGATGGCGTTATGGTAGTAAACATGAATATGTACAGCGAGGAGCTTGATTCATCCAATCCAACCATCAATACATATCTTGCTGATACCATTTCTTCCGTATTCGATAATGTGGCAATAGTCGATGTGGTGGGATCTACAAACAAAGAGCTCTTTGCGTCCAATAACACACACTATCTCGATAATCTCGAGGCGAATGCTGCTTTGGAAAAAAATGAATCCCTAAAGGCAATGATGGATAAAGTCAGTTCCACAGTTCTTTTCTATGATGCCGGGACAAATGTTATGACAGATGACAAAGCTCCTGTAGAACTGCTTGGAATGAAGCAGATTGATCTGATAATTAAAGATGAAGTGGCCTATTATAAGGAGATATACAATAGTCAGGGCATTTCCGGACTTATAAAATCCTTCTGATGAAACACTAAAAAATAAATTAAATATAACGAAATATAGATTATCAATCGAGCGCTGGTGTTATAATTAATTCGCACAGCGCTCGATTTTTGTGGTACAAAACAGGAGGCAGATTAGACCATGAGTGACAAGGAAGAAAAGAAGGCAAACAGTTCGGGAACACGTCCTGAAAAAAAGAAAAAGGTTAAAAAAATCAGTACAAAGTTATTGACCTACATTGTTCCGCTGGTTACAGCTACGGTAGTTGTGCTGATCGTTGTTTCTTACAGACTTGCCAGCACCCGTATGACTGAAATGGCTACAGAGACACTGGAGTCTTCAATAGCAAATCAGGCGGATAATATTGATGCATGGCTGAGTGAAAATCTAAAGTACTTTTCCACGGTTAAATATCTGATAGAAAAAGATGACCCGTCAGATGAGAATCTGCAGCTTGTGCTGGATACATACTACGGGTTTAATAAAAATTCACCGGAGGGCTTTTACATTGGAACATCGGATGGAAAGCTCTTTAAAGCTGCGGAATCTTCTATAGAAGTAAGCGATGTAAAGAATAGCACATGGTATAAGCAGGGCATGAGCCGTGTTGATATCGCTTATGGTACTGCATATCAGAATGCGCAGGGGACAACTGTTGTAAGTGCAACAGGTATTCTTAATGACGGCGAACCCGGTATCAAGGTATTTGGTGCAGATGTGCCAATTAATCAGATCAGTATTATCGTAAATTCCGGCGTAAAGATGAAGGATGCCAGCTCATTCCTTGTGGACACCAATGATAATACGATACTTGCGCACAGAACAGCATCTTTAGTTTCAACCAAGCTTTCAGACTCAAGTTCTGATGTGCTTCTTAGCGGAGCTGCAAAATCAATTAATGAAAATGATCTGACAACAAAGACTATAGGCAACTATATGGTTGCTTTTTCAGAGGTCAGCGGAACGGATTGGGTTCTGGTTTCATACATTCCAACTGCTATTATTTTGAAGTCTCTGAATCAGATGAGTAATTTCCTGCTTATTATCGGCGTAATAGCAGTTCTTTTGGTAGTATTTGCTATTCTGTATGTGGTCAAAAAAGTTATCGCTCCTTTGGCACACATTTCCGAGAATATCACAGCTATGTCGGAAGGTGACTTTACAATTGAGGTTGACTCAAGCAGCAACGATGAGATCGGACTTATGGGAAGTAAAGTTTCTGACTTTGTTGCCTCCATGAGGAAGATGCTAAAGAGTATCAGTGAAGAGTCTGAGAAACTTCAGGAAGAGTCCGATAACTCTGACAGAGTCTCAAAGACAATGTACGACGCTTCACAGTCGCAGGCTGAAGCTATGCAACAGCTCAATGAGACAGTGGATCAGCTGGCTACAGCGGTTAATGATATTGCTCAGAACGCGACAGTTCTTGCAGGAGTTGTTGCTGATACAAGAGATAATTCAGAAAAGGCTAATCAGAGCATGAAAGATACAGTTGAGATCTCCAAGAAGGGTCGCGATGACATGGAGAAACTTTCAACTGCAATGGAGGGCATCGAGCAGGCAAACGAAGAGCTTGTTGAGTCAATAAATAAAGTTGGAGCAGCTTCTGAGGAAATTACAAATATTGTTGGCATGATTGGAGAGATTGCCGAGGAGACAAACCTTCTTTCACTCAATGCTTCAATTGAGGCTGCAAGAGCGGGCGAAGCAGGAAAGGGCTTTGCAGTTGTAGCAACCCAGATCGCAAAGCTGGCACAGACATCTGCGGAAAGCGCACAGAATATCGGAAATCTTATCGAAGAAGTGCATAAACTTATCGGAAATGCTGTAGGGCAGGCTGATGCCAGCGCTAAGAGCATCAGAGAAAACAGCGAACTCATTAACATAGCAGTTGGTACCTTTGATCAGATTTATACTAATATTCAGGATTCTAACCAGCTTATTGAGGCTATGATTGAGGATGTTGGAAAGGTTGACGATGTTGCCACCAATGTTGCTGCTATTTCTGAGGAGCAGGCAGCAAGTGCTGATGAAATTCTGGCAACCTCTGAAAATATGGTTGAGATGGCTAATAACATTACAAGAAGCAGCCAGGATGTGGCTGATAACTCTCATGAGCTTGCAAATACCAGTGCGACGCTGACGGATCATGTTCAGCAGTTCAAGATTTAAGGAGGGCATGACAATGAAGACTACTTGTAAAAAAATATTTGCATGTCTTTTAATGAGCATATTAGTTATGGGAACTATCGCAGGATGCGGAAGCGCTTCGTCTACGTCAGGAGGAAGCGGCGGGGCAAAAATCCTCTTTATCATGACTGATACAAACGATACTTTCCGTGCGACTCTGTCAGATGCAGTTGTAGCTGCCGGTAAAGCACAGGGCGTAACACTTGATATGGTTGAAACCGGCGACAGTGTACAGGATCAGCTTACACTTATTACTGAGGCGAAAAGCAAAGGATATTCCGCAATAATCTTAAGGTCTGCGGATGCAAACACAGCGCCACAGATGAACGTTGCTTCAAACGACCTGCCGATAATTTATGTGAATGCTGAACCGATAAAGGATCATCTTACAGCAGATAAGTATGTCTTTGTGGGCTCTGATGAATATCAGGCGGGGCAGTATCAGGCTGAATATGTTATCAAGAAGCTCAATAATCCGAAGTCTCTTAATGTTATTATTTTCCAGGGCGAAGCCGGACATTCGGCAACAATCGGAAGAAGCAAGTCGGTTAAGAGGACACTTAAGTCAGCCGGATGCAACGCCACCTATGTTTTTGTGGATTCCGCAAACTGGTCAGATGCAGAGGCAAAAGAGAAGCTTGGCATCTTTATGAAGACCGGCCAAAGCGTAGATGCAATTTTTTGCAACAATGACACCATGGCACTTGGAACCATTGAAGGAATGAAAGAGTACGGACTGGATTACAAAAAGATCCCTGTATGCGGAGTTGATGCAACGGCTGATGGCTGTGCTTCAATTCAGGCAGGTGAAATGTCTTTTACCGTTCTTCAGGATGCTAAAAATCAGGCTGCATCAGCAGTCAGTGCAGCTGTGACACTTGGAGCAGGAGGAAGCCTTAAAGATATTGAAGGTTCCACATCAGATCTTAAATATGTGTATGTGCCCTTCGTTCCGGTAGATGCTTCAAACGTAAGCCAGTTCAAATGATCTCCGGTTCTTGGAGCAAGATGATGAAGTGCAGGCAATGATGATATTTAAGGAGTCGCCCCCGGTGAAGGGACGGCTCCTTGTTTATATTTGCATGATAATGTAGAAAAACTTATGCTACTTTCATCTGCTTATTGTGATAAACTGATTTCTCGGATATATAATAGAAGTAGAATCAGTTTCCGAACTGTGAGGAATCGAGGAGAATTATGGAAAAGAGAGAAAATCCGATAGAGTACATTGTTGAGCACGTATCCGAACTGGACCTTTTGGGGCGTGTGAGGGTGTTTTTCAGGTGGCTGTTTCTTGGCTGCATCACGGGTGCTGTGGTTGGAGCAATTGGAACAGCTTTCTATTATGCAATTGTTTGGGTGACGGAATTTAGAAAATCACACGATTTTATAATACTGTTGCTCCCTTTGGCAGGCCTTTTGATAGTATTTTTGTACAGACTCTGCAAGGATTATGAGGATAAAGGGACCAATCTTGTCATCAAATCAATACAGGAAGGCGAGAACCTGCCTGTTACAAAGGCTCCGCTGATCTTTATATCAACTACGCTTACCCATTTGTTTGGCGGTTCCACGGGACGTGAAAGCGCAGCTCTTCAGATGGGTGGCAGTATAGGCTATAATCTTGGAAAGCTTTTTAAGTTAAAAGAGGGAAATATCAAGATCATCACTATGTGTGGAATGAGCGCCGCATTCTCGGCTCTTTTCGGGACACCAATGACGGCGGCATTTATGGCAATGGAAATTGAAAACGTAGGGATTATGTATTATTCCGCATTAGTACCATGTGTTATTTCGGCACTGGTGGCTCAGGGAGTGGGAGAGGTTCTTGGCGTTACGGCAGAAGTTTTTCCGGTGAGCATAGTTCCGAACTTCACACCATATCATGCGTTATTCACAGGAATCCTTGCTATACTCTGCGCAGTAGTGAGCGTGTTGTTTTGCTCGGTTTTAAAGTTTTCGGGAAAGACTTACAAAAAGTTTTTTCCAAACCCCTATGTTCGCGTGTTTGTCGGCGGATGTATAGTGGTGGCTTTAACATTTATTTCCGGTGTCAGATATTACAACGGTGCGGGTATGGACGTAATAGAGATGGCCATAGAAGGAACTGCTCCGTATCCGGCTTTTCTTTTAAAGATTATCTTCACTGCCCTGACGCTTGGGGCAGGATATAAGGGCGGAGAGATTGTTCCGGCTCTATATATAGGTGCAACCTTCGGATGCCTTTACTCACAGCTCTTTGGCTTTGACCCGGCACTTTGCGCTGCTATAGGAATGGGAGCGCTGTTTTGCGGAGTGACCAACTGCCCGATTTCTTCGCTGTTTATATGCTTTGAACTTTTCGGATTTAAAGGAATGCCGTACTATCTTTTGGCAATTGCCCTAAGTTACACCTTCTCTGGCTATCACAGCCTTTACAGCAGCCAGAAGATCGCATACTCCAAGTTCCACAACAAGTATGTCAACCGTAAGACATTGTAAAATAAAAGGAATGATCTGGTTCACTTTGGTGGTGAAATGAGATCATTCCTTTTTTCTATTTACATTACTTCTACTGAACGAAACTCATCGAACTGCGGATCTTCCACGAATCCCTTGATGAGATTAAGTGGAGTAAGCCCGATTGCCTCGTGATGGATCTGCTGTCTGATCACCATCTTCTCATAGGATGAGAGGTGGCAAAATTCCGGGTGGACTGCCTCATACTTCTCATTGAGCTGATCAAACAAATTGTACTCCGGATCTCCCCACGCAAATACCTCGGCTGTCTTCAAATTTGGTTTGAACGGAGAATATTGCAACCCTTTGTTTTCCATCATGTTGCTCCTTTCTCTTTTGCCAAAAAGCCAATAGAAACTGGATGTACTGTTCTGTTCCACTACTTTATGATATCATAAATTTAAACAAAATTTAATAAAATATCATAAAAATTTTACATATTCTTTTTTCTCCCATAATTGAATACCATGGCTTCAGCCTGTATTATAAGGCTAAGAAAAAATGTTTGCACAGATATGATTTGGGGCAATCGCCCAAAACGAGGTAGATTATGGGAATGTCTGTAGGTGGAATCGGAAGTGCATATGCAATGAGTTTCGTACAGCCCATGAATTATGCGCTGAGGAATGAATCGGATATTTCTGAGGACTTCGCTAAGAACGGCGCAACCGGACTTGTGACAAACGTCTCTCCTGTGGGGTATCCAAACGCTCAGGCTATTCCGGGAGTTGACGATGAAAGCAATGATCCTTTAGCTCTTTCAATCGGATCAGCTATGAAGTCCAGAGAAGCTAACAAGATGTACAACGAAGTTGCACAGAAGTTTCAGGGTATGACTGTGGGCTACGGTCAGGATCTGACAGCTCAGTCATACGCAGCGGAAGGCGCTGCACTTGATCTTTTCGCATAATCTGGCAAGGCATGCGATGAGTGGGAGTGCACAGTAACGTTTGAAGGTAATGGTAGGTAAATATATTTTATGAAAGCAACCTCCGTGGCAAGACGGGGGTTGTTTTTCGTTAGTTAATCTGGTATAGGCGCAAATTGTTGATATAATCCTTAAATCTGGGGAGCTTAAGAACTATCATGCCTCTGGTGCTTCCGTCTATTATACCTTTCTCGATAAGTCTTTTTCTTGGTTCGCTCCAGTCATTATGTTTTTTCTTGGTAATTTCTAAGAGTTCTGTCGCAGACATGGATTCTTTCTGGGCAATAAAATTCATATACCATTTATCTTTTTCGGTAAGTTCGCTCCAAATTTTGTCATATACTTTTACTGCCAGAGCTTCATCAACCTTGGCTAAAACCATAGGCGTAATAGTTTTGGCTTTTTCTTCCCACATATATTTTCCGAAAGCCTGATAAGCAAAAGCATACCCTTTTGTCATAACTGCCAGTTCATACGCCACGTCATCGGAAAGATTAAGCGTTTTCTTGTAATCTTCCTTGATGATTCCTATGTTAAGAGGAGTCATTTCATATTTTGGTGCTCTTAGGAAGAATGTCAGACCGTCTGTATTTTCGATACATTCTATATCTTCATATAATCCGGCTATGATAAGATAAATTGGAAAATCACGTCTTATGAGTATTTGAAAACCCTGTATAAAATCGATAAGAGCATCAGTTTTACGAGCTTCGTCTATAAGAATGAGAAGTTTCTTTTTTCTCTTTACGATTTCAGTCATTAATTTATCCAGAGCGACATCAAGACTGGCCGCAGGACTTTTTGATGAAATGTTAAGACCGATACCGAAAGCGGAGAGATTAAAGTTTGCATCTATAAATTTTGTAACAAATGGAATTTCAGTATATAAATTTGCCACAAGTTCATTCGTTATATCGCAGTCAGGCTTAAGGTCTACTATTATCCAGTCATCATCATCTTTGAGTTCTTTTTCGATTGACGAAAGCATGACGGTTTTCCCGGTTCCTCTTATACCGGTTAATTTAAATGCCTGATCTTCAACTATATTACTGTTTAATGTATCGATAATATCCTCCATAAGAAGAGAACGGCTTATATACTGATTTGGTATTCTTCCAAAATTGATTGCATAAGGGCAACGTGCTTTCATAAAATCCCTCCACTATAAAATGTCTTTTAGACTATAATACACTATAATTGACTATAAAACAATATAATATACTATAAAAGTATGATGCGACTATAATGTTGAATTACGTAATCTTATGTATTTGCCTGATAGCATATAGTTACCGGAAGCGAGTGAACAATAACAGTGTATAGGGGCGGGGGTGTTTTTCGTTGACATGGGGTGACATTCATTGGAAAATATAAAATGATGTGGGAGTTAAACGTCATAATACATACGCTCTTACTTATTTATGTCACGAGAAAAAAATATAGTAACAAATCACATGTTGTGGGGAAAAGATGAGAATTATTGATTATTACAACTATGCAGCAGTTGCGGTTTATATTGTGATCATGATTGCTGCCTTTTTTTATGGAATTAAAGGGAAAAAGAACGAATCTGCTGCTATAAAAGTAAAAGGTAATGAAAAAAATGGACTAAGTTTCGATAAGAACAGATTCATAAGCGGGAAAACGTCAATCGTGCTTTTTGCTTGTGTGATGATAATTGCAGCGCTCATCAGGCTGATCGGACTTGACGCAGTGCCTTACGGTCTTCAGCAGGATGAAGCCTCTATCGGCTACGATGCTTACTGCCTTGCAACTTACGGCATTGACAGGAATGGCTACAGCTGGCCTGTCTATCCTATAACCTGGGGATGCGGCGGTGGAAGTCCGCTGCTGATCTATCTTAACGTCATATCAATATCTCTTTTCGGAACCGGAATAGTTAAGCTTCGTCTCATCCCCGCGATATGCGGAGTGCTGACCGTGGTTCTTTTTTATCTGATTCTTAGACTGATATTTGAGGAAAAGAGCTATCGGAATGAGATAGCGCTCTTTGGTGCATTTTTTCTGGCTATCTGTCCATGGCATGTGATTTTATCCAGATGGAGCCTTGACTGTAACATCATGCCGTTTAACCTTATGCTGGCATTTTATCTCTTTTTGCTGGGGAAAAAGAAAAGGAGCACTATTCTGTATGCTTTGAGTGCCGCTGCTTTTGCCGTGTGCATGTACAGCTACGGAGCAGCAACTATAGTGATTCCGGTATTTCTTTTGCTGATTTGCATTTACGGTCTTATGACAAAGACGCTGAGTTTAAGGCAGCTGGTGATATCTTTTGTCACATTTCTTGTAGTGTTTGCGCCGCTTCTGCTATTTTACTGTGTGAATTACCTGGGACTTCCGGAGATTGTCACGCCTTTCTTTTGCGTAAATAAGTTCACTGCTGCAAGAACAGGAGAAGCCTTTATTTCTTTTGACGGAAATCTGGCAGCAAAGATTCTTGGTAACTTAAAGAGCATGGTGCTGGCTGTGACTATCGGGGACGCTTCTCATACTCTTGCCCACTACTATCCGGGGTATGCGGCTCTTTTTGTGTTTACATTTCCGGTTACTGCAGTCGGATTTGCAGTAAGCGCCAAAGAGTTTTTCATGGGCGGTGCTGATAGAATAAGCAAAGGCTCAGGAATTAAGGGCGAAAACGGTAGTGAGGGCTTGGAGCATTATATGTACGGAGCAGGAAATGCGGCTTTCCTTGCGCTGACACTGGCAAATGTTCTTCTTTTGATGGTGATCTTGCCTGATACCAGCAGAATGGTCATGGCATTTATTCCTTTTATTTACTTCTTTATAAAAGGAAGTGAGTTTGTGGTGATCCGGTCGAAGGCTCTTTTTGCAGTCATTGTTGCAGTTGTTGCAATCGGCGCGATGTCTTTTGCCAAGGATTATTTCACGGACTACAACAGATGGGCCACCAGCATCTACATGCCGGGCTACGGGGAAGCTATTTCAAGAGCTTATGAGATCGCAGGTGATGAAAAAGAGATCATCTCTACCTACGACGGCCTTTCGTCGCCATTTATGCTCTCGCTCTACTACACAAACTATGATCCTCGCAAATTCTATACCACGGTGGAGTACAAGGATCCATACGCGGAATTCAGGGTGGCAAAGTCCTTTGGAAACTTTACTTTCGGATTGCCTGAGGATTTCTCGCTCTCGAATGAAAGATATTCGGGCGGAGTATATGTGCTCTCCAATGCCGAGGCAGCAGAGGTCGACAGCAGTTCTTTTACCATTGAACAATATGCAGGATATTGCGTTGTATATTGAAGAAAGTCATGAAGATACAAAGAAAGTCCCCGGGAACCTGAATGATTCCTGAGGACTTATTTCTTTATAAGAGACTTGAAAGTGAAAAACGGAAAATCTTTGTTCTATGAAATTTTTGATTTACTTGCTTATTCCTTTAAGGAGCTGGGCTTCGTGGATCTTTGCATTAACATCGGAAAGAAATTCGTAGTTATGCGGATCCGAGATGAACTCCAAAAAGTCCAGAGCCTCTTTTCTCTTGAGTTTCTGAATAACAATGAGGTAGTGGAGAATTTCCTCGCGGGTTTTGCCCTCGTTGATGAACCTGTCCACAATGTCAAAAAGCACCATGAATCTGCGCATCTTTATTTTAGTTTTTATACTGTGGAGTTCAAAAAGAATTGCAGCAAGAACAGAGAATGCGAAAATCGCAATCAGAATAAAGAGCACACCCAAAGCAAATCGCGAGCGATCGACGTTGATCAATCCGGCGAAAAGTGAAGATAGCGTGACCATCGACAGTGACGTGATGAGAATAGCTAGTCGAGCTTTGTTCCTTTCCTGGTCAGACAGTTCCATCATACGAACTGTGATACCAAATACCACATAGAACACTGCTGCGAAAGCAATCCCTAAGTAAGATAACTGTAGCATAATGTTCTTCCCCCTATGAATTAATTCTAACAACCTTAATGTACTAATGCAAAGACAATTTGGGGTCATAATTATTAAGAAATTATAAAGAATAAGCTAATCCGCACAGGTCAAGGGTCTTGAACTTTGCATCATAAGCATATTTTCATTAAAACGTATTGAAGTTGTATGATATTTCAAGCAAAAACAGTAATTGTATTGACTTTTTCATGATTAGGAAATAAACTTTATAGAAAGAGTATGATTGTATACAAATATACATTCATGCGATGCTGGTAAAATTAGGTCATATTATGATAAAGAATGCCTAAGTGACTTAGATTTATTTTGAGGAGGACATTATTTATGAAAAAGTACAGTGAAATGCTCACAACGGCAGTTGCTTCTGTTATGGCTCTTGCTATGCTTGCCGGATGTGGAGAGACTGCAGCAACAAATTCAGGCAGCGGGGCTGACACAAATGCCACAGCAGCTACAGAAGCTTCCGCACCGGCTGATGGAGCTGTTTTCAAAATTGGTGCTATAGGACCTCTTACAGGAGGTGCAGCAGCTTACGGAAATGCGGTATGTAACGCAGCAGAGCTGGCAGTAACAGAGATCAATGCAAATGGCGGTATCAACGGATATCAGGTTGAGTACAGCAAAGAAGATGACGAGCTTAACGCCGAGAAGTCAGTAAATGCCTACAATACCCTTAAGGACTGGGGAATGCAGATGCTTGTAGGATCCACAACAAGTGCATGCTCAATCGCCGTTTCAGAATATACAAAGGCTGACAATATGTTCCAGCTCACACCTTCAGGATCTGCTGAGGACTGCGTAAAATATGACAACGTATTCAGAGTATGTTTCTCTGACCCTAACCAGGGAATTGCTTCTGCTCAGTACATCAGCGATCATAATCTTGCTACAAAGGTAGGTATTATCTACGATAGCTCAGATGTTTACTCAAACGGTATTTATCAGAAGTTCGTTGAGGAGTCTGAGGGCAAGAACTATGAGATAGTTTCAGCTGAGGCTTTCACACAGGATAACAACACAGA
The DNA here is from genome assembly GCA_015056585.1 of Butyrivibrio sp. Taxonomy (GTDB): domain Bacteria; phylum Bacillota; class Clostridia; order Lachnospirales; family Lachnospiraceae; genus Butyrivibrio. The sequence goes on from SVFZ01000076.1 coordinate 13,440, forward strand.
TTTCTCTGTTCAGCTTCAGAAGGCAAAAGACGCCGGTGCTGACCTTGTTTTCCTTCCTATTTATTACAAGGATGCTTCACTTATTCTTACACAGGCCAACACAATGGGATACAAGCCTACATTCTTTGGTGTAGACGGATTGGATGGTATCCTTACAGTTGATAACTTTGATGCTTCATTGGCTGAGGGCGTTATGCTTCTTACTCCTTTCGCAGCCGATGCAAAAGATGATCTGACAGTTAAGTTCGTTACAGCTTACCAGGATAAGTACGGTGAGATTCCTAACCAGTTCGCAGCTGATGCTTACGATGCAGTTTATATCATCAAGCAGGCCATCGAGGCAAAGAACCTTACACCTGACATGAGCACATCAGATCTTTGTGAGGCTATCAAGGGCGCAATGACTGAGATTGAGGCAGCAGGCCTTACATCATCAAAGATGACATGGGATGCAAGCGGAGAGCCTAACAAAGAGCCTAAGGCTGTTGTAATCAAGGATGGTGCTTACGTTTCTGCACAGTAAAGCAGAACAAATCAATATATAGTCATAAATGCTTGTGTTCGTCTGCGTCGCAATTTATATGAATTCTAAAAATGATGGGTGCCTCCTTTCATGTTATTTAGGACAGTCAGCACCCATCATTTTTCTTATTCAATAAATTGTCTCCTCGTCCGAGAACTGCGCATTTATTGACTATATTATAGATTTTTTGATGTTTTTTATCTTATAATATTCATATGTTCTAATAAGTAGTGTTCTTTGTAAGTATTTATTTATCATTCTAGAAGTGTTTTGGGAGGTGCTTCGATGAGTTTTTTGACTTATCTCATCAGTGGACTGAGTTTGGGGAGCATATATGCGATCATAGCTCTTGGATATACTATGGTTTATGGTATTGCCAAGATGCTTAATTTTGCTCACGGCGATTTTATCATGGTGGGCTGCTATATTATTTTTTCCGTCTCCGGAGCTCTTTCGGGAAACAGCCTGGTGGGAATTATAGTTGCGATCATTCTGTGTACACTCCTTGGTATAACTACGGAATTTGTGGCTTACAGACCGCTTCGTGGGGCTTCATCACCGCTGGCAGTGCTTATTACAGCCATCGGTGTCAGTTATTTTCTGGAAAATGTTGCCCTGCTTATCTTTGGGGCTGACATAAAATCTTTTACCTCTGTGATCAAGTGGGAGGGACTTTCCTTTGCTGACGGACAGCTGAGGATCCAGGGCGTTACGATCGTGACGATCCTTGTAAGTCTCCTTGTTCTTCTTGTTCTCCAGACTTTTATAAAAAGGACCAAACAGGGCCAGGCAATGCTTGCAGTTGCGGAAGACAAGGGCGCTGCGGCTCTTATGGGAATCAATGTAAATCAGACTATTATGCTGACCTTTGCAATAGGTTCAGCTTTGGCGGCGATTGCGGGAGCGCTTCTTTGTTCAGCGTATCCGTCCCTTTCGCCATATACAGGTGCAATGCCCGGAATAAAGGCATTCGTTGCTGCGGTCCTGGGCGGAATCGGATCAATTCCGGGAGCCATGATAGGTGGACTTCTTCTTGGAATCGTTGAAATCTTAAGTAAGACATACATTTCATCCCAGCTTTCCGACGCGATTGTGTTCGGCATTCTGGTAATCGTGCTTTTGGTCAAACCAACCGGAATTATGGGTAAAGTGATACAGGAAAAGGTCTGATCTTAGCGAGGTTTTTCACGAGCTTAGATCGCACCTTTGTTCTGGCGAGCGAAGCGAGAGCAGAACTTCCTTGTGAAAAACTAAATTTTTTATAACCTAGATAAGTATAAGAGGGTATATATGAAGAAACATGACAATTTCATTACATACGGAATAGTTATAGCAGCCTACGTGATTTTTCAGGTGCTGTCTGCCACAGGGCATCTTTCAAGTCACATGAAAGGTCTTTTGGTGCCGATGACATATTATGCAGTTATCGCGGTGGCACTTAATCTTTGCGTAGGAATCTTAGGAGAGCTCAGCATCGGACACTGCGGCTTTATGTGCATTGGAGCTTTTACCAGCGCATTTTTTTCCAAGTTAACGGAAAATACTTTGCCGGCAGCACCAAGATTTGTGATCGCCTTTATTATAGGTGTCGCTTTTGCAGCACTGTTCGGGTTCCTTATCGGAATACCGGTACTGAGGCTCAAGGGTGATTACCTGGCGATTGTAACCCTTGCTTTTGGTGAGATCATCAAGAATGTAATTAACGCATTTTATATCGGCGTGGACAGCAATGGCTTTCATTTTTCCATGAAGAACTCAATGGAACTTGGAATGGAAAAAGACGGAAATCTCATAGTCAACGGTGCTATGGGAATCACAGGAACTCCGCACGATTCGAATTTTACAGTTGCGATAGTGGTTCTTTTGATAGCTCTTTTTGTGGTTCAGAACCTTGTAAAATCAAGGGACGGAAGGGCAATCATGGCGGTTCGCGACAATTACATAGCTGCCGAAGCAACAGGCATCAATGTTACAGGCTACAAGATGATGGCGTTTGTTATTTCTGCAGCGATTGCAGGGGCAGCAGGAGTACTCTTTTCCCATAACATCACAACACTGACGGCTTCCAGCCAGTACTTCGGATACAACGCATCCATCATGATCCTTGTGTATGTGGTGCTGGGCGGCATCGGCAACATCAGGGGAAGCGTCATTGCGGCCTGCGTCCTGTATCTTTTACCTGAGCTTTTAAGAGGCCTTAACACATACAGAATGCTGATCTACTCCATCGTTCTGATCGTGATGATGATCGTGAACTGGTCGCCGAAGGTCATAGAGTGGAGAAAAAGAGTGTTCGGAGGGCGCAAGGCTCAGAATGCAACGTGAGAAAATTGGCAGTTGTTTAATTGTTAAATTGGTTTTGAAATTGGACCGCATCGTAGACATGCGATGAAATAAGTGAGTTTTTGATTTGAGGAAGGTTTTATATGGCGTTACTTGAGGTTAACAATTTATGCATATCCTTCGGAGGCCTTAGGGCTGTTGATGATTTTAGCATCACAATAGAAAAAGGTGAGCTATACGGGCTTATCGGACCTAACGGTGCCGGAAAGACCACTGTTTTCAATCTTTTAACAGGTGTATATAAGCCAAATGAAGGAATTATAAGGCTCGACGGCGAGGATATTACCAGAAAGAGCACCATCCAGATAAATCATGCAGGCATAGCCAGAACATTCCAGAATATCAGGCTTTTTAAGAATATGCCTGTAATCGACAACGTAAAAGTCGGGCTCAACGAGCGCTTTAAGTACAGCCCGCTGGAGGGAATCCTGCATCTTGGCAAATACCGCAAGGTGGAAAAAGAGATTGATGACGAGGCTATGCGTCTTTTGAAGGTTTTTGATTTGGACGGCGAGAGGGATACACTGGCAGCGAACCTGCCTTACGGTAAGCAGCGTAAACTCGAGATTGCTAGGGCAATGGCTACAAATCCGAAGCTTCTTTTGCTGGATGAGCCTGCGGCCGGCATGAATCCTAATGAGACAAAAGAGCTGATGGACACAATAGCGCTGGTTCGTAAGGAATTTGACATGACGATACTTCTCATCGAGCACGACATGAAGCTGGTTTCGGGAATCTGTGAGAAGCTGACTGTGCTTAACTTTGGGCGTGTCCTTTGCCAGGGAGAAACAAAAGAAGTTCTTTCGAATCCGGAAGTTATTACAGCGTATCTGGGTGATTAAGAAACCTTGCGAGCACTACGTGAGATATCAGAACTTCCATATTTATAAGGTGAATTTAATATGACGAATACAGTTCTTGAAGTAAATGATTTAAGTGTATACTATGGCGTGATCAAGGCTCTTAAGGGTATCTCTTTTCACGTTGACAAGGGAGAAGTTGTGGCGCTGATTGGGGCAAACGGAGCGGGCAAGACCACAACGCTTCATACTTTGTCGGGGCTTATCAAGGCTCAGACCGGTGAGATCAAGTACAAGGGAAAAGAGCTGACGAAACTCCCGGGACACAAGATCGTAACCCTTGGAATGGCGCAGGTTCCTGAGGGAAGACGCGTTTTTTCAGAGATGACGGTTCTGCAGAACCTTAAAATGGGAGCTTATACTAGAAAAGATAAAGCCGAGATGGAGGAAACTCTTAAGGAAGTCTACAGGAGATTTCCAAGGCTTGAAGAGCGTAAAGGGCAGATGGCAGGTACTCTTTCGGGAGGCGAGCAACAGATGCTTGCTATGGGAAGGGCGCTGATGTCCCATCCGGACATTATCCTGATGGACGAGCCCTCCATGGGACTTTCACCTATCTTTGTAAATGAAATTTTCCAGATCATTCAGGACGTTAACAAGAGCGGAGTGACAGTTCTTTTGGTTGAGCAGAATGCGAAAAAGGCGCTGTCTATTGCAAACAGGGCTTATGTACTTGAAACAGGATCTATAGTAAAAGAGGGGGCGGCAGCAGATCTTTTAAATGACGCGAGCATCAAAGCCGCGTATCTGGGAGAGTGAGAATCCCAAGAGTAGAGCTGTGAGGATAAAAACATGAAGAATATAGTTATTACAATTGCAAGGCAGTATGGAAGTGGCGGAAGAACTGTAGGCGAGATGCTTGCAAACGACCTGGGCATTCATTATTACGACAAGGAACTAATAAAACTGGCATCAGAAGAGAGCGGAATTAACGAAGGTCTTTTCCTTGAAACCGATGAGAAATTCAGGAAAACCGGATTTCTTCGCATGCCTGTAAATGTATATAAGGGTGAACTGATAGGACCGGAGAGTAAGGAATTTACGTCACCGGACAATCTTTTTAATTTCCAGGCAAAGGCCATCAAGAAGCTGGCGGAGACTCAGCCCTGCGTAATCGTTGGAAGATGCGCTGACTTTGTGCTTAAGGATTATGACAATGTTCTTAGCGTCTTTGTTCATGCACCACACGATTTTCTTATGCAGGAAGCCGGAAAGGTTCAGCCTCTTAAGGGAAAAGAGCTGGAAAACTTTTGCGCAAGAGAAGACAAGTACCGGGCTGAGTACTACAAACACCATACGGGTCAGGACTGGACTGACGCTATGAATTATGATCTGTGCCTTGACAGCAGCAAACTCGGTTTTTCAAAGTGTGTTGAAGCAATTAAGGCTCACGCTAAGGTTAGATTTGGCGAAGATGTTTTTGAATAAACTTATATATTGAATGATAAGGGTGTCAAAAGGTGCTTTTGGCGCCTTTTTCTTTTGCCATTAAAGAAAATGAAAATTTTTTGCGAAAAAAGTCTTGCATTGTTTGTTAGCATATGCTAATATAACCATGTTAGCAAAAGCTAACAAGTAAATACGTCAATGCCAAGGCGTTTTACAAGTGACATACAATAGTCATAAGAAATCTCCTACCTATAACGGATGCATCTTGCCAATGCATCCGTTTTTCTTTGCACTTTTTTGATAATAGATGGTTCTTATACTGGTGACATTCGGCTGGCGATAAAGCTGGCTATGGCGATGATCAGAAGCAGAACAGAAAGGATCTTCATCCAGTGATAGGTTTCAGGTTCCTCTTCAGAGTCTTTTTTCAATTCGGAATATGTAAAGAGCAGCACTGCCGCAATAAAAATAACGGCCGCATAGATAAGAAGAAGCTTGCCCATAAGTGATCCCCCTTAAAGCAATGAACGAAAAAACGTTCCATATAATTATTATACCGCAAAAAGCTGTGAACTATGAGAATTAAATGATATAATTCTCCGTGGGTGTAAGATAAATAAATCAAAGCTCACAGGGAGAGAAAATGGCTAACGAGAAATTTATTTTAATAGATGGAAGCTCAATGCTGGTGACAAATTACTACGGAAATCTGCCGAAAGCTCTTTTGTTTGAAAAAGATCCTGAGAAAAAAGAGAAGCTCTTTTCCCAGATTCTGCACAATGATAAGGGCCAGTACACCAACGCGATGTATGGCATGATGCGTACTATCCTTAAGATCATCGCTGAACAGAAGCCAACTCACATGATGTTTGCCTTTGATATGACAAGGGACACATTCAGACGTGAGAAATATCCTGATTACAAGGGCAACCGCGGGGAAACTCCGGAGCCGCTTAAGGAGCAGTTTGTGAATATGGAAAGGCTCCTTGAGGAGATGGGTTTTGCTGTTTTTTATGATAGCAGATATGAAGCGGATGACATCGTTGGCAGCGTGGTTACGCGGTTTGAAAAAGAGATTCCGTCATATATTATTACCAAAGACCACGATTATCTGCAGCTTGTCAGCGACTACACCAGGGTTTGGCTGATCCAGACCAAGCAGGAGACTGCTGATGAACTTCAGAGCAAGTACGGCGGGGAGTTTGGCTGGAACGCTAAGCTTGTATCTATTCCGGACAAGGCTTTTGAAGTTACACCGCCTCTTTGCCTTAAGGAATACGGCGTTCGCCCTGAGCAGATCCCTGATCTTAAGGGAATCCAAGGGGATACCAGCGATAACATACCGGGTGTTAAAGGTGTCAGCAGCGCTGCGATACCTCTTTTAGCCAAATATGGAACAGTTGAAAAGATATATGAAGCAATTGATGAGTGCGATGGTGACAAGGCTTTGAAGGCTCTTGCCGCTTCATGGAAAGAGGACCTGGGAATCACCAGAAGCCCCATGAAAGCTCTGGTCGAATACAGGGATATGGCCTTTTTGTCAAAAGATTTGGCGCAGATCCGCAGGGATTATCCGCTGGAAAAAAATCTCGATGACTTTAAGATTTCCATCGATAAGGAAAGGGCAGTGAAGCTCTTTAATGAGTATGGCTTCAAGAGCCTTGTGGAGAAACTGTAATATTTTAAAGCCAAAAATTTGGTAATAACACAATTTAATGGTAAACTAGATATATGATATATGAATTTATATTCATACATCATATATTTTTTTGTTAGGTTTTAAGAGGTTTAATGAACAATTATTATCGCACTATTCTTATAAATTTGCACAGGATCATCTATTACGTGGCCAAGACCAGAATCTGGATGCTTCATCCGGAGAGGCACAGCGAGAAAGAGCGCTATGACCTGGCTCGTGAGATGGTCTTTAAAATGAACAGATCTGCCGGTTACGATACTATTTGTGTAGGAAAAGAGAATCTTCCCAAGGAGGGGGGATATATTCTTTACCCGAATCATCAGGGAAAGTATGATGTACCGGGAATTTTTTATACTCATGAGGAACCTGTTTCATTTGTAATGGATGAGAAAAGGTCACATATGATCCTTGTGAATGAATTCCTTGAGCTGGTTTCGGGGAAGCGCCTTGCTTTGAATGATCCAAGAGCTGCAATCACTGTTTTTAAGGAGGCTGCAGGGGAGATAGAGCAGGGTCGCAGGTACATTCTTTTCCCGGAAGGTGGATATGATGAAAACAATCAGAACGTGGTTGAGACTTTTAAGCCCGGCAGCTTTAAGCTGGCGCAGATGGCTAAATGTCCAATCGTCCCGGTTGCGCTTATCGATTCCTTCAAGGTGTTCAACAGTGGGCATAAAGGGCCTGCAACCACCTATGTTTACTACCTTGAGCCCATTCCATACGAAGAGTTTAAGGGCATGAAGACAATAGAGATCGCCAGGATGGTGGAAGAGCGTATCAAGGCCAAGATCAAGGAGCACTTTAATTAGTGTATGAATATTACATTTCCTAAGAAAAAACTGAACATAAAGCTTCGATACGGGGTAAAAGACCTGGTAGAGTTCGAAAGGTCTGAACCTGTGAAGATACAAAAGAGCAGGACAGCAGTCATTTTGCTGACGGGTTTTATCGTGTACAGCATTCTGGCGACGATCCTTTCCAGCGCTTCTTATCGCCATGGAAAGGTGACGAACATCAGTCTGGCTCTTTTTTTCTTTGTGCTTATTGTCCTTAACAGGATCACGAAAAACCACACGGAACTATGTATTATGGGGGCTTTTGGGGCATGCGTCATTCTCTTTTTCCATATGATAACAGAAGTGGACTGGACCATCGGAATGGATGCCTTTTGGCTATACATCCTGATATTGCCGTTTCTCACCGACTTTCTTGCAGGGGTGATCTATGGCTCAATCGGCGCGCTGAGCGGATTTATCCTGAGTATTCTTCTATTTGATACACCGCTAAAAAATTACCTTCAGCCCTACGGCTCCGATATGACAAACTGGTTCCCGATAGCTTATATTGTGGTCATGCTCACCGCGGCTGTCATTGAGTACGAACTTACGACTTACCAGATTGAGAAAAAAATATCCGATGAAAAGGTGCGATATCTTTTGAGCGAGCGCACAAATCGCCTTCAGGAACAGCTTTCGGTGTATGAGAGCAACGAGCTCACGATCAGAAAGTATAAACACGACATCAGGCACTTCAACAGGGTTCTGGCAGGATTTATAAATGACGGGGAATACGATAAGGCAAAAGAGTATTTGACTGAGTTTGATTCACTTCTGGAAAATGTTACGGCGGTTTCTTTTTGCGATAATAAGATCGTCAACGAGCTTTTGACAATCTATGCTGCGCGGTGTCAGAAAAAAGGTTTCAAACTCAGGGCAAAGGCCAGTATCCCTGAGCAGATCCCGATGGAGCAGGTGGAACTTACAAGCCTTGTGGCCAATGCCCTGGAGAATGCGCTGGAAGCTCAGGAAAAGGTTGACAGTGAAAAGAGATTTATCCAGATTGAGATCACCTATGACGGAAGGCGACTTAAACTCATGACGAAGAATCCCTGCGCAGGAGATGTGCATTTTGAGCCGTCGGGACTGCCTGAAAGCAGTAAGGAAATCCGAAGCGGAATTGGGACTTATCAGATAAAAAACATCGCCACAAAATACGGCGGCGCTGCCAGTTTTGAAACCCGGGACGGATTGTTCGTGCTGAAAGCTGTCATGACGTGCATGTGATCAGTAACATTAAAAATCGCCTTGAAATATATGATTTCAAGGCGACATTTATTTGTTTGGCTTAAAGAAGGTATTTAGTTTTTTACTTCCATTTTTTGAGACCTTCGAATGCGTATCCGGAAAGATCAACGCCACAATCAACACTGCTCAGTGTTGCAAGGCTTGGCTTAAACTCGCCTACATGGAACACATGAAGGTCAATGGATTTTCTACTCTTATTAGGGGAAACACGATTCTTTTTTACCATTTGTTCACCTCCTATTTAGAGTGCTCTCTTTGCAAAAGGATAGAGACAAATTACCGAGAGCAGAGTAACTGTCCTTTTATCTACCCCTATTATAAGTGACAGATAACTCGTTGAGAAGTTAGAAAATTTACAAATTAGTACGTTTTAGAAATAAAAATTCACACTTTTACGAAAAAAGAGTTATAATATATCCTAATTGAGATATTTAACATGCTTTTTTTACGAGGAGGAATTGAAAATGGCAAAGGTTAATACAAAGGTGGAGCTTCAGTTTGGCGGCAAGGCCTTCAATCAGGATCAGCTTGTTGAGATGGCTAAGAGCGCATACGGCAAGAAGGATATCAAGAACCTCGATATCTATGTTAAGCCGGAAGAGGGCAAAGCTTACTACGTAGTTAACAATGACATTACTGGAAGCTTTGATCTTTGATGTGAAAATTGAAAGTTAGCTTTTGGTGTTAGCAATGATAAGAGCTGGTCTTTGGTGTGAGCAGGAGGTCCGCCCAACGGATGGGAATGTTCATTCGGGGCGGGCTCTTATTTTTTGCACTATTTAATAGGTTATGAACCCTGTGAACGAGAGCGGGGGCTTGCTGATTTTGACACTCTTTTCATATATGGTATAATTCATGTTGGGTTTGTACGGTCAAATCGTAAAAAGAGGCGGATGATCAATCGAGCCTCCAGGAACCCTTATAAATTCAGACTATAGTTTTTAAGAACAAGGAACATAAAATGGAAAAAGAGAAGCTGGCAATCTTTGGTGGCGTACCGGTCAGGAAGAGCAGACTTTCCTACGGACACCAGTGGATTGACGATGAAGATATTGAGTCTGTGACTAAGGTACTTCGCGGGGATTATCTTACCTGCGGGCCAACGACAGAGGCTCTTGAGAAAAAAATATGTGAAGTAACCGGAGCAAAGTATGCCGTTGCGGTATGCAATGGAACAGCGGCGCTTCACTGTGCGTGCATCGCTGCAGGGCTCGGCGAAGGAGATGAAGTCATTACAACTCCGCTTACCTTTGCAGCCAGTGCCAACTGCGCGGTCTATGTTGGAGCTACACCTGTTTTTGCAGATGTTAACCCAAGGACTTACAACATAGATCCTGACAGCATCGAGGCGCATATTACCGATAAAACAAAGGCTGTAGTTGCTGTTGATTTTACCGGACAGGCTGTTGAGCATGACAGGATCAGGGAAATCTGTGACAGACACGGACTTACACTTATAATAGATGCTGCCCATGCAATTGGCACCAAGTACAAGGGACAGAGCGAGGGCACGTTAGGTGACATGACTTGTTTTAGCTTTCATCCGGTCAAGACCGTAACTTCCGGAGAAGGCGGCGCGATTACAACCAATGACCCTGAGCTTTACAAGAAACTGTATCTGGCTTCACATCATGGAATCACACATAATGAAGCGGAGTACAAGGGCGGAGAGCCTGAGGGGCCATGGGTTTACGAGATGCAGACCCTTGGCTATAACTACAGAATTACCGATTTTCAGGCAGCTCTTTTGATAAGCCAGTTGAACAAGCTTGATAAGTTTTCAAAGAGAAGATGGGAAATCGTTGAAAAATACAACAAGGCATTTGAGGAGATTCCGGAAATTATTGTTCAGCAGGAGATTCCGGAGTCAGAGACCACAAGGCATCTTTATATCTTAAGGCTTGACCTTGATAAGCTTTCATGCACCAGAAGAGAGTTCTTTGATGCGATGAGAGAAGAGGGCATTCAGTGCCAGGTGCACTATGTGCCGGTTTACTACTTCCCGTTTTATGCAGAGCGCGGCTACAAGAAGGGGCTTTGCCCAGTGGCTGAGGATATCTACAAGGGAATCATGAGCATTCCGCTTTATCCGCTGCTTACAGATGAGGATGTGGACGATGTGATCACTGCGGTGAAAAAGATTGTGGCGTGGTATAGAAAATAATAGCAGGAAAAGTATCTATAAGATAGAAAGGTAGAAGTAACATGAACAGCGTTATCGATAATAAGACAATTCTAGTAACAGGAGGCACAGGCTCTTTTGGCCACTGCTTTACCGAATATATTCTTGAACATTACAATCCCAAGAAGATCATTGTATATTCAAGAGATGAGTTCAAGCAGTTTACCATGTCTAATGAGGATGTGTATAAGAAACACGCCAAGCAGATGCGTTTCTTCATCGGCGATGTCAGAGACGAGGCAAGACTTGAGAGAGCCTGCGAAAACGTAGATTACATCGTACATGCAGCAGCGCTCAAGCAGGTTCCGGCTTGTGAATACAACCCTGATGAGGCCATCAAGACAAATATAAACGGCGCGCAGAACGTCATCAACGCAGCGCTCAAGACAGGAGTTAAGAGAGTTGTAGCTCTTTCTACCGATAAGGCTGTTGATCCGGTTAACCTTTACGGCGCAACCAAAATGGTTTCCGACAAGCTCTTTATTGCAGCAAATGCTTATGCAGGCAGCAAGGACATCAACTTCTCAATCGTTCGTTACGGAAACGTTGCAGGAAGCCGCGGATCTATCATTCCTCTTTTCAAGGGACTTATCGAGAAAGGGGAAAAAGAGCTTCCTATTACCGATACACGTATGACCCGCTTCTGGATCAGCCTTCCAGAGGGAGTTGAGCTTGTTCTTAAGGCGCTTTCTGAGGCGCAAGGAGGCGAGACTTTCATCAGTAAGATTCCTTCCTTTAAGATTACAGATCTTGCAGAGGCTATGTGCCCGGGTATCGGCATCAAGGAAGTTGGCATCAGACCGGGCGAGAAGCTTGACGAGGTTATGGTTACCAAGGAAGATGCTCCAAATACCTACGAGTACGACAAGCACTTCATTGTTTATCCTCAGGTTTCTTTTGCACGTGAGATCGTTCCTGCTCCGGGCGGAAAGAGAGTTCCCGACGGCTTCTACTACAGCTCAGGCAACAACTCAGAGTGGATGAGCGTTGAGGATATCAAGAACAGACTTTGCGAGGCTGTAGAGCACTGAAGTTTAGAATGAATAATAGAGGTAAGTCCTGATTTTATCTGATATAACGAAATGGGGACTTACCTTTTTTGTTGGGGAATGGACATGATCAAGAATTTTTTCAAGGCAGTTCTTGCGGTTATTTGCGCACTTGCAGGAATTCTTTTGATATTTGGACTGTTATTTAAATATGAGATGTCGTGGAAGATTACCACTGTTGGCACAGAGAAGGACCCGGATGGAAGATACAGTGCTGTTTTCCAGAAAGTTGGCGAAGCTGACTGGCCCTTTGGATATTCACATGCGAAGGTTATTATCAAAGACGGTGACCGCATCGTTGAGTCTTTTCGCGAAGACATAGCTGATGACGGAGCACAGTTCCGACCGGCAAATTATTCTGTTGAATGGATGAAGTATGGCATAGTCATAACCTTTATGGGAAGCGAGCAGCCCAACCGGGAAGTAGAAGTATTTTATGATGGCGAAAGTTCTTTTACCGGTTACACGGACGAGGAAATTGCAGAGATCCTTGGGAAAAGATATAGCGTCTACCGGGTTGAAGAAGTCAAAAGAGATAACGACGGATATGCCATAACTGCAGACGGGATCTCTTTTCGCGCGGATAAGAGCCTTGCGTTCCATGACAGCTATCCTCAGGAAGCCTTTAAAGCTGCGACGGAAGAAGTATTTCCGGAGAAGATCACAAGGAGCGTAGATTGGGAAGTTACAGAGGGGGAAAACCCATCGAAGCTGGTTTATATGCCGGTCATACCTATGAACAAGCCAAGGAACAATGACATAGAGAGCAGTCCGTTGGAAGTAACCGAAGATGCTATAAGACAGTGGGCGACCTATGATTATTCAGTGTACTACGATTTTCCTGATGGCCGGGAGTTTGCGCTTGTGCCGGTGGACCGTGCGCTGGGAAGCAGTTTTTATGTATTGCTTTGTTATAACACAAAAGGAAATCCGGAAAGTGCAGAGCTTGTAAACGCTGATCCTTTTAACCAGCAGGGCGGAGAGGCTAAGTTCATAACTTTTCCGGATGACGGCACCACAGGCTTTGCGGCACTGACATACTCGGGTGGAAGTGAGGGGCTTTTGTTTGAGACGCGTGATGGCGGAAAGAGCTTTATTGAAGTGACACTTCCGTCACCTGAGATCGAGCTTTCAAACGGGGAAAAGTATAATCCATTTATTATGCCGGAAGAAGCGTGGGAAGAGGACGGTGTAATTTACCTGAAAATCAGCCAGGGGCCTGACGGCGACTATCATAACAAGGAGCTTGACGATGCCCGAACAGTGGCTATCTATGCCTCTTTTGACAAGGGTGAAACCTTTGAATTTGTGAGGGAAGAGGCGGAGTGAACCGCATAGATCAGAAGATTTAAATAGGTTCTGCCGTCCAATATTGAAAAAGCCCCATTGTCTCTAATATAATAAAGGGAAGATGGAAATTGCACGGGCAACAGGAGGCGGCATATCTGATGAAAGTCTGCGTGATGCTGACTTGTTTTAACAGGAAAGACAAGACATTGAACTGCATAAAGAGCCTGATTTCGGGGAACAAGTGCCAGGTAGACTTCATTGTTGTTGATGATGGCAGCAC
>SVFZ01000077.1 GCA_015056585.1 Butyrivibrio sp.
GCCCTTTATAGAAACATCCTGAGAGTTTGTTGGATCCCATTTGACTATGTACTCATATTCGCCGTCTCCGTTGATATCCCCTACGCTCATGTCATTTAAGGTATACTCGAAAGCTTCACCGGAAGGAGTTACGCCGCCCTTCGGCTTTTGTACCGGAATATCAATATAGTTTTCTCCGCTCTCAAAGACAGAAACTTCCGGGCAAAAGATATCTCTTTTCCCATGACCATCTGATGAGCTGACATCTTCTGATCCAAAAGAGTTCTCGCTTCCTACCGCCTTAACTTTATATCTGCTCTTTTCATTTCCATCTTTATCCAGGTAATTTGTAGAGTCTGTGACAGTTGCTATTTTCTTTCCGTCCCTGTAAACATCAAAGTCACATCCTGTAAGACCGCCGGCGCTATATCCGCTTGCCTCCTTTTTGAAAAATCTCCAGGACAAGAAAATCCCCGTATTTGTTTTTACCGCAACAAGTCCGCGGTTTAATTTTTCCATCTCTCTCATGATAATATCCTCTGGAAAATTTATTTATTCATTATGTTTTTTAGCCCTGCTGCCACAAAGCCGGCATATACAAAAGCTCCCTCAAACTTAAGATGTGCGTTGTCTTCTTTTCCTTCCTTCGCACTTTCAAACATCCCCTTTTCAAGGTTCATGTAAATACTTTTGCAGGCTTCTTCGCCTATAAATGTGTTGTAATCTGCCGTCTCTTTTCCAAGGTCGATAAGATCCACCTGTTCCTTTTCTGAAAGTTCTATCATCTTGTCCCTGTACTCGGGAAAAGAGATTTTGCAGATGCCGTTTTCATCAAAGTCCTTCATTGCTATGGCAGTTACAAGAACCGGAACAGCCTTCTTTTCGCGAACAGGGATTATGTAATCGTTAAGAAGCTTTTTGCCATATTCATCGGGATGAAGGTACCTCTCAGGCTTTTCCTTATTCGCATCGTTGTGAGCAAACTGCATAAGAACAAAATCTCCTTCCCGGATGCAGGAGAGAATATCTTCCCATCTGCCCTCGTCAAAAAAGCTCTTTGCACTCCTTGCTGCCATGGCACGGTTATCAATAATGATATCTGCAAGTTCGTAGCTCACGCTGTTTTCAAAGCGGCTTTCCCTTGAGTGATATATCTTTACCTCATTGTCGGCAAAGTATTTATGGAGCATTGCTCCCCACCCACACTGCGGAGCATCTGTAAGCTTATATGTCTGAACCGTTGAATCCCCGGCTAAAAAAATAGTTCTTTTCCTCTGCATCTTTTCTCCTTAAAAGCTTTCAGGAAGCCATTTTTCCGCAAACTCCAGCGCCACAATGACGTTCAGACACCACTGGGAGACAGAGTTTGTGGATACTCCCGGTATCTCTTCAAGCTTTTCATGGTTCCCTGCATTTTCAACTATTCTGCTCTTTAATGAATCCTGTCCAAATTCAGTAGTCATCGCATCCTTAAGTATCTTCCACACCTGTTTTCCGAGCTTTTCGTCATCATAGTAGTGTGCGCCGTAGGCTATGACACCTGCTGCCATGAAGGGATATGAGAATTCTCTTTTCCCAATCCTTCCCTCGGAAATCCTGTTCTGTTCCTCATTACTTAATGGATAAAAGCAGCCGTAGTCTGCCAGCATCTTATTCCAGTTTTCATCATCCATAAGAAGGGTCATTTCAAGCCAGGTCTGCTCTGATCCCTGGCAGATTGACAAGTGGCTTCCGCCTGTTGCCCTGTCACCTATGTATCTCATGTGAGAAGTTTCAGGATCATACTCAAAGTCGGACCCTGACAAAAGACGCAGCGGCGTATCTTTAATATCCGCTATGCCTGTCTTTATCTTATCAAGATACTTTTTATCACCGCTCCTCTCCCACATGGTAAGCCAGTTCGAGCAAAAGCTGCTCCAGTCAGGGCCGGTACGGGCGTGGGTAGGATAAACCATTTTGTCCTTATCAAAAAAGTGTCTTAACGGGTCAGTTTCTTTTACCGCAAAATCAGCATCCTTAACCTCTTCAAAATAGTCCTCCAGCCTGTAATCCCCGGTCAGATAATAGTACATCCTGTGATGCCCTGCCATTGCTATCCTGGCTTCCTTGCAGGGACACCCCCAGTGGCGGACGTTGTGCCTTGAGCCCAGGCCCTTATACTTTCCGAAATGATATACATCCACCTCGCTGCAATGCCTTGTCATGGCTTCACACATCTTAAAGACGTCCAACCTTCCTGTACGCAAAAAGTAAAACCACAGCCAGAAGGTAGGCACAAGCTCAGTATTCTGCCAGGCATATCCGCCCATGTCATAGCGCCACACATGTCTATTGGGGTCATAGGTATGCATCACATCGCCATAGTCAAAAAGTCCGTACCATTTCCTTTGTTCCACTTCATTTTTGTAAAAGTCAAAAGCCGCATCCAATTGATCTTCCAAAAACTCTTTTGCCTTTGAATCCCTCTTTGGAAGACTCCAAAAGCCAAAGGCTCTTTTGTCATGGTAGTACTCCCCGCTTGCAATATACAAAGCCTTATTCTGCACACGGTCGTAAAAATCAAAAAGCTCTTCGTCAGATGGGATCACTTCGTCAAAAAAGCTTACGCTAAATTCAGAGGTATTTCCTATTCCGTAGGCACTTGCTCCAAACTCATCAAAGCCCTCATAATAGGTCTGGGAATAACCGGTATCATCGTAATGCCTGAAATCAAAAGCCTCTGTCTTAGGTGGATAAAGCCAGATAGTTGCTTTTGCATTTTCTTTTGCCATATTCGTAAAAGCGATACAGGATGGATACTTTTGCCAGAAATCCTTAAGAGCAAGCATTATCCCTCCACACTCTGAGCCGAAGGCCGCAGCACCCTTTGCCCTGTTTCCGCAAAGACCGTCGATAAAGCACACATTCTTTTTCCCTGTACGCTTTCTTATAACAAAATGCTCTGAAGAATCCTGCAAAAGATAATAATCATTCCATACAGGCATCTGTCTTGAAGCCTGTATCGCATTTGACTCTTCCGGGACTTCATTTGTAAGCTCCAGCTTTTTCCCGGCAATCTGGTCCTTATATATCTTTTTATCCACCTTAGGATGCCAACAAAGAAGCATAGCCAGCGCCTCATTAAAGCATCCGTTGTCTGTGGCAAATTTCACGTGTCTGTTGTAATTTTCTCCGCTGACAGGTATTTCAAAAGAAATCCCGACTCCCTTCAAAAAGTCTTTTTCCTCCTGCCCGTCGTAGAAAAATGTATATGTAAATTTCAGCTCAGGACTGTCTTTGTAAACTTCCATAAACACAGAAAATCTGAGCATTCTTTCATTTTCGTTTTTATGTGTTCCGCTGTATTTTATTACGCAGCGGGTGTTTCCTATTTCTTTTATACTTGCATCAGAGATTTCTCCTTCAAAAGGAATCTCCTTTTTTGTATATTCATCAGGTCTGTTTTCCAAAGCGGCTTCCAGTACGGCCCTTTTTGTCCTTAATTTGCCATCAAAATAAAGGTCACTAAACAGCGCATCTCCGCTCTTGTGTACAGTGAGCCTGGTTTTCCCGGCGCTGATATTTATACTGTCTTCATTCTCAAAAGCTGTTATTTCTTTCGCATCTTTGTTTTCTGCAGTTGTAACTGCCCCACTTAAAATGTCGCTGTCATTTACGGGAACAATTACTGCTTCATCCACGATTTTTGTACTGTCAAACACATGACTTGCCCACTTTATACTGCCATCCGGCCAAAATGCCGTAACCCTTGACTGAACAGGCTCAGTAACACCGTCATGTTTAATTTCAAAATTTGTTTCCTTTGGGAAAAGAGATCCTCTGTCCCACATACTTCCTACAGTTGTAAAACCTTTTTTAGCACTTCCGTTTACTCTATGAATCAACATTTGCATTCTCCCCAAAGATAAACACATATTTTTGAATTTTAAGGCCGCCGCATTTGCAGCGGCGGCCCATGAAAAGGAAATAGAAGAAATTATTAACGCTGAGCGTTTACTTCATCAATGATTGTTGAATATCCACGATTAAGTACATCATCCCATGCAGCTTTAAGACCAGCTTCATCAATCTCACCGCAGATGTACTGAGTACGAGCCTGTGAAATCTTGTCATCAAGGTCTTTTCCCTGTGATGCATAAGTTGCAGAGTTTACAAGATAAGGAAGAGCAGGATTAAGTACTGCATACTTCTCAGCATCAAGCTTAACCTCAGCTTCAAGGATCTGGCGCTCTGTCTTTTCCTCTGCAAGCTTTGACTCAGTAGCAGGAATATATGCTACAAGCTGGTTAAGTCCATTGTAATTAGCCTTAAGTGCATCATCAGAAGCATCAAGACGAACCACGTTTCCGGCTTCATTGATCTCGTATGTGATTCCCTCAAGACCATAGTTTGTAAGAACAAGCATCTCCTCATCACACATCTTGTCAAGGAATGTGAGGGCAGCCTCAACCTTCTCAGGTGTATCGCATGTTGATGCTGAAAGTGTGAAGTATCCGTTGTA
>SVFZ01000078.1 GCA_015056585.1 Butyrivibrio sp.
CTTAAACGATCCGGAATGAAGGAGTATGGTCTTCAGACCTATGCCTACAGGTATGGAGAATACATCTTTGCAGTAACAGTGCACTGTAAGGATGAGGAAATGGTAAGGAACATAATGGACAAGATTTCCGACAGGTTAAAAGAAGCGTGGAACAGCTTAGGGATGGCAATCAAGGTTGAGGGACATCTGTTTATGATGTGCTATCCAAGGGACTTTGGCACGGCTGCTGAGCTTATGGGAAAAATAGATTTAATCTACGAGGACATCACAGATAATCCTGACATGATAATTGACATAAAAGAGTCTCTTTTTGGTGAATCCAAGAAATCTAAGGATTTTGACATGCTTGCCAGAGAGAATCTGGACAGTAAAACTGCAGTCATAAAGTATCAGCCGGTTCTTTCTAAAATCTACAAATTAAATTACTGCGTGGATGTAGCTGCATATTTTTTCGATGAAAACGGAACTGAGATTGATATGCGAAAGCATGTGCCGGATGTCAGAGTGACACAGTCGCTTATGGATACGGATGAGTTTGTATACAGAAGAACAGCCAGAGCTCTTTCGTTTTGGAATGCCGGGAATAAGCATGGAAAGTACAGGGCAATTGTGGGGCTTTCTCAGGGAGAGATTTCGAAAAATGATTTTATCAGAAGGATAAAAAAGATACTCAGAGAAGAGAGAGCGGAAGCCTCCTGGATCAATATAAAGCTTACCGAGACAACGCTCACGACGATGAACAACATCGCTGAGAGGAACATAAAGCTGATGGGAGAACTTGGAAGCTATGTTATAGTTGACAAATTCGGAAGTGGTTACGGAGACCTTCACAGGATTCTTTCACTGCCTGTACAGCAGGTAAATATTGATATTTCAGTATTAAGGGAAGCAACAAGATCTGAGCAGATGAGACTTGTCACACAGGGAATCGTAAATCTTTTCCATGATGTAAGCATTTTTGTGGGCGCATCGGAAATATCCACCGAAGAGGACAAGAGGATTGCGGAGGAACTTGAATGTGATTATCTCATCGGAGATTACATGTGCAAACCGACGGCAGACAGCTCTTTTGTAAAGCATATAGATGCTTATTTTGAAGAAGGGTAAATAATGGAAATACTGACTAACCCGCAAAATCATAGCATAGTCTTTTCAATTGCATCTCTTTTGCTTATCTGTGTTACGTTTATCATCCATATATCGGAGGAAAACTATTACAACAAGCAAAGGTCTGTTTTTGGTGGAATAATCGGGGTGGCATTCATGATAAATATCATGGGGCTGCTGCACAATATTTTCCTTTCCGTAGGACCGGTGGAAAGATTCATTGGCTATGACGAAAACAAATATATTGTAATTGCAGAAAAGATATTTACTTATATTTTGCCGTATTTTTCCATTAAATACGTAATGAGCATTTTCAAGATAGAACCAAGCAAGTCTTTTCGCAAGATATTGCTTCTTCTACCGATGCTGTACAGTGTCTTTTTCTTTATCACAGGAGTATTTTACGATTACTTTTTCTATTTTTCACCCGAAGGAGAACTGGAATATAATTACTATCAGGGTGCAACCGTCAATTTTCCTGTTATTCTTTACTTTATATTTGCGTTTTACCTTCTTGTGCGCTATTCCAGAACTCTTAGCTCTGAAAAAGCAATTGCCATATGGATATATTTTTTCCTGATGCTCGCCGGAATACCGATCAGGATCCTTACCAAGTCCAGCTCTATATTTGAGTTTTCTGTTTCAATTGTGCTTCTTATCTGTGTATACACCTTCCAAAATCCCAGTGAGTATATGGACAGGGACTCCGGAGCAGGCACGAGAAATGCTTTAAGCTTTGCAATTTCCACGAACCTTATCCAGAAAAAAGAGTTCACTCTTTTAGGTATACATATTGACAGGTATTCATCACTTCTTGGTGAGCCCGGAATGGAAACAGGCTCTGATCTTCTTGTGCAGATATCTCAGTATCTTCAGCAGTTTTGCCAGGCGGGAAATCTCTTTTTCCTGGAAACCGGTGATTATATTATGCTGTTTCCGAATGTGGCTCCCGATGAGACCATAATACAAAAGACAGAGGAGCAGATAAGAAAAAGATTTAGGGACAACTGGAATGTTAAAGGAAAGAACTTAAGACTGTTTGAAACACCTTTTGCCCTTGGATTTCCTGAGGAAATCGACTCTTTGGAGCGATTTGCCGAGGTAAAAGGCGTTCTTGATAAAACTCTTTTAAAACAAAGCAGAGAGATAATCAGGGTTTCTGACCTGAACATGAAAATTGTCGAACATGACAAGAAAATCGACAATATTGTTAAGCATGCCCTTGAAGACGGCCTTTTAGAGGTCTTTTACCAGCCTATCTATGAGCCAAAGACCGGAAGATTCACATCCTGCGAGGCACTGCTGCGCCTTAAGGACCCGCAGCTGGGATTTATTTCACCTGCAATCTTCATGCCCATCGCAGAGCGAAACGGCACAATCCTTGACATAGACAGATTTGTTCTTTCATCGGTTTGTGAGATGCTTTCGACAACGCCGGCGCGGGATTTGGGCCTTGAGTACGCCGAGGTAAACCTCTCGGTTGTAGACTGCATTCAGGCAAATCTGTCCGATAATGTTCAGGCTACCATGAAAAAATATCAGATAAATCCCAGTGAACTTAACTTTGAAATAACTGAAACCTACGAGCAGGGTATCACTGCCGTAATGAACGAAAATATAGAAAAACTCAGCGATATAGGCATTACTTTCTCAATGGATGATTTTGGTACGGGATATTCCAATCTTGCCAGGATCGCCACGCTTCCTGTTAAGTTCTTTAAACTGGACAAGAGCATTATACAGGCTGCTTTTGATTCAGAGATTTCTTATATGGTCATGCTAAATCTCATTAAGATCATCAAGTCTCTGAAAAAGGAGATTGTGGCTGAGGGTGTCGAAACGGGAGAACAGGCCCGCCAGATCATAAAGCTGGGATGTGACCATATTCAGGGCTTCTTTTATGCCCGTCCTCTCCCTAAAGACAAATTTATTGAGTTCTTAAGAGACCACAACGGGTGATGGTTTTACATTACAACTGAATTATAATTACTTTATTGCAATATTGCGGCAGATTCTGTATTATTCTGTATTAGATATTAATTAGGTAAGGACGGTAAAATATGGCATTAATTAAAAAGCCTGTCACAGGTATGAAGGATATACTCCCTGCGGAGATGCTGCTCAGGGACTATTGCATCAGCGTTATAAAGAAGACATATGCCGAGTTTGGATTTACTTCAATCGAGACACCATGTGTTGAGTCGCTGGCTAATCTTAATAGCAAGCAGGGCGGAGAGAACGAGAAGCTTATTTTTAAGGTAATGAAAAGAGGTGAGAAGCTTAACCTCGCAGAAGCCAAAGAGGAGAATGATCTTACGGATTCAGGTCTTCGCTACGACCTTACAGTTCCGCTGGTAAGATTTTATGCTAACCATGCAAATGAACTTCCGGCTCCTTTCAAGGCTCTTCAGATGGGCAATGTATGGAGAGCTGACAGACCTCAGAAGGGAAGATACCGCCAGTTTATGCAGTGCGATATCGACATTTTAGGTGAGGCTTCAAACCTTGCGGAAATAGAGCTTATTCTGGCTACAACCACAACCCTTGGAAGACTCGGGTTTAAGGATTTCAAGATCCGTATAAATGACAGAAGACTTCTTAAAGCAATGGCTGCTTACAGCGGTTTTCCGGAGGACGAATACGACAATGTATTCATCACACTGGACAAAATGGACAAGATTGGAATTGACGGCGTTTCGGAAGAACTGGAAAAGCAGGGCTTTGGCAGAGAGACCATTGACAAGTATCTTGATTTGTTCAGGGCAGCAGAGGGCAAAAATGGTCTTGACGGCCTTAAGACTATCGCTGATATGCTGGGAGACAGCCTTCCTGCAGAGGTAAGAGACAATCTTGATGAAATAATTGAAAGCGTTGATTCTACCAAGACTGCTCAGTTTGAGATGGTATTTGACCCTACGCTGGTTCGTGGAATGAGCTATTATACAGGAACTATTTTTGAAGTTGCAATGCCACAGTACGGTGGAAGCTGCGGTGGCGGCGGAAGATACGACAAGATGGTCGGAAAGTTCCTTGGACAGGACACACCGGCCTGCGGTTTTTCAATTGGTTTTGAGCGAATCATCATGATCATGATGGATGAGGGCTTTAAGATTCCGGGAGAGAGCGACAAGGTTGCGTTCCTTATTGAAAAAGGAATTAAAGGCAAGATGCTTTCAGAGATCATCGGAGAGGCTCAAAAGGAGCGAGCTTTGGGCAAGCAGGTCCTTGTGGTTCGCATGGCCAAGAACAAGAAGTTCCAAAAGCAGCAGCTTTCGGAGCAGGGATATGCGGATGTGAGAGACTTTTACTTAAATCCGCTTAACTGATCAAAAAAGTTACCTGTTACCGGTCGCTTCCTGATCCTCTTCCTGCAGCAAATACTCAAAACTGCTCATTATTTTAACCAATTTGAGTTGTTAAGGTGTTTCACATGTGCCATGATTAATTAAAAACCAGATTGGGGGTAAAGAATATGATCAGAAAAGCTTTTAAGATGAAACTATATCCGGGAATGGAACAGGAGTATGAAAAGAGGCACAATGAGCTTTGGCCGGAGATGAAGGAGATGCTTCATGAGTACGGCGGACATAACTATACTATTTTTCTGGATAAAGAGACACTTGTCCTTTACGGCTATATCGAGGTAGAGGATGAAGAGCGCTTTGCAAAAAGTGCTGATACAGCCATTAACCGTAAATGGTGGGATTACATGGCTGATATAATGGAGACAAATCCGGACAACAGTCCAG
This sequence comes from Butyrivibrio sp., assembly GCA_015056585.1. Classification (GTDB taxonomy): domain Bacteria; phylum Bacillota; class Clostridia; order Lachnospirales; family Lachnospiraceae; genus Butyrivibrio. The sequence continues at coordinate 4,857 of SVFZ01000078.1, forward strand.
TTTCAGTTGATCTCTATCCGGTATTTCATTTGGACTGATAATTAAAGGAGAAAGAATTGAACGTACACTTAACCAGGCTGATAGTGCTTGTGGTTCTGGTGCTCTTATCCTCGTTTTTTTCATCTGCTGAGACGGCATTTATGACGGTAAATAAAGTCAGAATGAAGGCTCTTTCCGATGAAGGAAACAAGAGGGCAGCACTGGTCCTTAATATTTTAGAGGACACTCAGAAGATGCTATCAGCGATCCTAATCGGAAACAATATTGTTAACCTTAGCGCATCTGCTCTCATGACAGTGTTTGTGACTGATCTTTTTGGGAGTTTTGCGGTAGGAATTGGAACGGGAGTGCTTACTCTTGTTGTACTTATTGCAGGAGAAATCATCCCCAAGACCATAGCTACAGCCTATGCCGAGAGTATATCCCTCGGATACGCCAGGATCATCACTTTTACAATTGCGGTGGTTACGCCCATAAGCTTTGTCATAAACGGTATTTCATCCGCTCTTCTTAAGCTCTTCAGGATAGATATTTCAAACAGACAGGCTATGACCGAGAATGAGCTCAAGACCTATGTGGACGTAAGCCATGAGGATGGAGTAATTGAGAGCGGTGAGAAGGAAATCATATACAATGTATTTGATTTTTCAGATGCTGTGGCAAAAGATATAATGATTCCCAGGATCGATATGAGCTGCGTAAGCTCAGATGCTGATTACAGTGAAGTTATGAAAGTTTTTAAGGAAGATATGTACACGCGAATTCCTGTCTTTGAAGGCGGAGAACAGGACAACATAATCGGCCTTATCAACGTAAAGGATCTTATTTTATTAGAAGATAAAGAAAACTTCAAAGTAGGGGATCACTTAAGAAAGGCCTATTATACCTACGAGTATAAGAAGACCGCTGACCTGCTCATGGAGATGAGGCAAAAGAGCCATAACGTTGCTTTTGTTCTTTCTGAGTACGGTACCTGTGTCGGAATGATTACCTTAGAGGATCTTCTTGAAGAAATTGTGGGTGAGATCAGAGATGAGTATGATTCCGATGAAGCGGAGCTTATAAGGAATATTGGTGGTAACAGGTATCTGGTTGAGGGTAACATGAAGCTTGATGATATCAATGATGCCCTTGGAACAAGCCTTGACTCAGAGGACTATGATTCTATTGGCGGACTTATGATAGAAAATCTGGACAGGCTTCCCAGATATGGCGAGACAGTTACTCTTGATAACGGCACCACACTTACTGCAAGGGGCATAAAGCGCAACAGGATTACCAAGGTTCTTATGTGTGTCAGTGAAGAAGAGCAAAAGCACATCAAGGAGACTACAGCGGATCAGGCTGCAGACAAGACATCAAGCGGTAAAATTGCGGATAGGGCTTTGGAAAGAATTGCAGAATGATGGTATGCTTTATAAAAAGTTTATTTGACGGTGCATTTGATTATTAATAAAATGTCTATATCTATTGTAATCATATTTTTCGGTACATAATACAGGAGCAGATTATGGACACTAATGGATTAAGTGCAGAACAGCAGGCATTACTTGCAAGTATAATGGGTAAATCTCCACAGGCAGGAGGCGGCGGTGGTTTTGCTGCATCTCAGGCTCAGACTCCGGCGGCAGCACCGGCAGCAGGAGCAGCACCTGCTGCGTCTTCAGATCCCGGTAAGATGCTCTCTCAGGCAGAGATTGACGCGCTTATCGCTTCTATGGGTAATTGATTTGAAAAATATTATCAACTTGTTTATATAGTTTTAATAGTTATTTAAGGTCGGATTTGTCTACAAACGTGACAATTCCGACCTTTTGTATTATCATAATAATGTAAATGCGCTTACTTAATAACGTTTCACGATTCGTAACCACATAAACATAGAAAACGAGGTGATCATATGTACATAGCAATGCAGTGCGCAGACAGTAACGGAATGTTAAACACTGAAATATGCACATTTTATGGAATCAGATATGACACGAGATATCGTTCAGCGATTCTTTCAACAGAGCACTTGAACCATGATTATGTAATTCCTATGGAGGCTTCCGACTATGAGGATGCAGTGAAACAGATATTAAGTGCCATGGCTTCCGGAGCGCAGATGATCAATCTCGGAGAATCCATAGTCAGCAGAGGAAGGAAAGGAGAGGCAAGACAGGTTCAGCCTCAGAAGCTGCAGATCAAGACATCCTGATATATTCACAATGCAACTGTATTAGTTATGCTCTCGCATTTTTTGTTAAAAAGATAAATATAAAAAGACCGACGATGAATCTGCCACGTCGGTCTTTTTTATGCCATATTCTGGACTTTCAGAGATGTGGTTTTTGAACTTACTCACAGAGAACTTTGCGTAAATAATAAAACGGCCTGCTATAGCAGACCGCGTGAATTACTTATTTTTAATGGATTTAAGCTCAGCCTGGAGCTTGGCAATAAGAGTATCTTTCTCAGAAATAAGAGTATCTTTCTCAGAAATAAGAGCATCTTTCTCGGAAATTACAGCACTTAGCTTCTCTTCTGCATCGGTATAGCCGGCAGTGTACTGTGAAGCCATCTGCTCGCGGTAGCGGCGCTGACCTTCGAGGATTTCTTTAGTTTGATCGTCAGAGTTAATAGTAAATATCATATTTCCTACCTCCTCAATAGCTTTATTGTCTTTGGCAAGATCCTTGAACTCTTCCCAGGTTGATGCATTAAACAATTTAGCCCAGTAAACGAGATTATTAGAGACATCTTCTTCTGTTGCCATATCTATGTGGTTTAATTGTAACACATTTATCCCTATGTTTTTAGTGTAAGGTTTATAACTTTTAGTGTTTAGAAGCAGGTAATGAGAGTAAAACTCCGGATTATCCGGAATAAGTTCCTGATTCGTGATACAGAAATGGGTTGTGGGTTTAAGCATAGAATAATCTTCACCCTTCTTTAAGTAATCGTATGCTCTGCATAGATACAGAACTGACCTGGGAATCCAGTATTTTTCAGTATATGTTTGAAGTTCAATATTCATTATTTCATTGCTATTAAGGGTGAGTTTTAGATCCATAACGGTTTCTTTAACGGAAGAGTTTAAATCAATGGGATTAGTTACCTCAATTGATTTAACCATGCAGGGATCGATGCCTTTGAGAGAGCAAACAAGACCTATCAAGGCAGATTTTGATCTTTGCATCACATAATGAAAAAGCAGATCACTTGTGAGAGTGTACTCGATTGGACCTGTGGCATTTTCGTAGGTGACAGATGATTTATTTAGTTTATTTTGTTTCATAAAGAATCCTTTCATGATGGTTACTTTCTTTGGAAATGTAGCTGCGCAGCTAATGTTAAAAGAATGTAACAGAAATTTGAAGGCTTAGAAATAAGCACAAAAATAAGTCTATCATATAAATCTTAAGAAATTAGTGCGAAAAATCTTAAGATTTTATGTAGACACAGAACTATGAAAGAGCGCACTCTTACGGTGGAGTGGGAACTTATGGATCCGGGAACCAGACAGATCGAGGTGATCCGCGGGGATCTCAAGGGACTAAAGGTAAGAAGTGTTTACGACATGCATTAACAGGGGAGAAGAATATGGTGATTTTAAAGCTTGCCCCTGTGTGTTAGGATTACAAGAAGAGACCAAAACGGGAACGCGGCAAAAGTATAAAAGTGGGGGTATGTCATGAACGAATACGCAGTAAAAAGATACAGATATCTTAATCAAAACGCCATTAAGGGAGAGACGCTTTTTGTGGGCTCGTCACTGATGGAGCACTTTCCCATAAACGAGATCCTGATGAGCAGGGGGATCTCCAGGGTCATTTACAATCGTGGAATCAGCGGCTATACTATTCCTGAGCTTCTTGAGTCCATGGATGAGCAGATCTTTGACCTTGAGCCCTCGGTGATCTTCATAAATATCGGTACCAATGATATCAGTCATCAGGAGGAAACTGCCGAGGTTTTTGAGGCAGATTACAGGAAGGTTCTTGTTGAGATAAAGGAAAGGCTTCCGAAGACCAAGGTATTCATGATGGCTTTTTATCCTGTTAATCAGAAGGTTGCGGATACTGTTACAGCCTGGCCCGAGGCGCCCATTGCTGCAAAGCTAAGGCTACAAAGGCTTGGTAAGGCCAACGGTATTGTGGAGAAGCTTGCAGGAGAATTCGGCTACAGGTACATCAACGTAAATGAAGGTCTTTTTGGTAAGGACGGGCAGATGCTTGAGAAGTACACCACCGACGGCATTCACATGTGGCCCGATGCATATGAGCTCATCTTCGACAATATGACGAAATATATTTTTGAGTAATAGGGTCGTAATGTAAATGAAACGAGTTGATTTTGAGAACGGAAGAACATTTACCAATATCCTTGCCACGGCGATTCCGATGCTGGTGGCACAGATAATAAACCTTTTGTACAACATCGTGGACAGGATCTATATTGCCAGGATCCCGGGAATAGGGACGGTGGCTCTGGGGGCGGTGGGACTTTGCTTCCCCCTGGTGATCCTGACCACAGCCTTTACAAATATGTTTGGGAGCGGCGGAGCTCCCCTGTTTTCCATAGCAAGGGGGCAGAAGGATGAGGACAGGGCGAGACAGATCCAGAACACCTCCTTCTTTTTGCTGATCTTTACCGGAATTGTGCTGATCCTTGTGGGAGAACTTTTCGGAAGGCAGATCCTTACTTTGTTCGGAACCTCGGATTCTGCCATGGTATATGCTCTTCCCTATCTCAGGATTTATCTTCTGGGAACAGTTTTTTCCATGATAGCAACGGGAATGAATCCCTTTATCACGGCCCAGGGTTATTCCATTGTGGGAATGACTACCATTGTTGTGGGAGCAGCAGCCAACATAATCCTTGATCCGATATTCATCTTTGTTTTCGGAATGGGCCCGGAGGGAGCGGCCATAGCAACGGTTATATCCCAGGGGCTTTCGGCTGTTTACGTCCTCAGATTCTTTTTCGGGAAAAGATGCGCC
>SVFZ01000079.1 GCA_015056585.1 Butyrivibrio sp.
AGCCTCCTGGATAATACCCTCCTTAACGTTAAGGGAAAGCTTACAGCAACCCTGCTGTGGAGCACACCAGCCGATACCGTGTGTATAGCCGGAAATATCCTTAACTTCTTTGGACTTTACCCATTTTGCCTCTTCAGGAATGGGAGCAGCACCATGATGTACCCCTTGTGTTACGGGACACATATTTTTTACCTCTGTTGAGTAAATCATGTGAAAATCTCCTTTCGTATTGTAAAGATGCTAAATGCATTAAATGCATTTACTATAGTTTTAAAAGAAACAAAGAACTTGTTTACTTCGTAAAACTACTCACTCACAAAGATTGGCGCGGTGCACTATGCCATTTCACACCGAGCCAATTCTTATTTTTGCATAATTTTTCTTATAATTCAATGGTTTTTGATATTTTTTTAACGTGTTTATAATTTATTAATTTATGTTGCCTACTATCATCCCTGAAGTCCGTTAGACTGTCTGATCATATCTTCAACCACGATGTCATAGATTTCGCCTATGCTGTTGCAATACTCAAGAACCTTCCAGGGTTCGTTGGTATGGAAATGGATCTTCACAAGATCCTCATCGCCAGCTGCTATCAGGGAATTTCCCTCAAAATGTTCTGTGATGTAATCCGAAATCTCATCCTCATCCAGATCTTTGTCTCTTCTGTCTATGAGAAGCTGTGTGTCATAGCGATATGCAAACTGATCATCTTCTGCATCGATACTGTTAACGCCCATGTTTTTTACCTCTTTTTCTTTGATCTTTTTTTGTTAGTGACAACTTACATTTTATAGTCTGTCAGTCAAAATTAAAAGTCACATTATAATTTTCATCAAATTTGAGCTTAGCCTCAAAGGTGGAACCTTTTTTGCTGATAAAACCGGAAATTTTGTCCGTTTCCTTGTCTGTAAGAAGTTTGGTTATCTGCTCCTTATTAAGTTCAACGCCTGCAATCTTTCCGATAAAGAATTTGCAGCCTCCCTCTTCTTTTGAGTAAGAAGCGCAGCGATATCCCAGATGACCTTTGATGATTGAGTTTCCACACTTCGGACATTTAAGGCCCTCCATTATGGTATCTTCATTCTCAAATACAAATTTTATTCCGGTAACTTTCCCTTCTTCGTCTTTAGAAAGGGCAAGCTTTGCGTCAAACTTTTTGCCGGACTTTGACTTAAAACCTGTGATCAGAGAAGTGATTCCCTCCGTCACCAGCTCTTTTACCTGAGCATCTTTGAGCTTTACTCCGGAAATCTGACCTATGTTGAATTTGCAGCTGTGCTCAGGATCATCTTTGTTGTAGTTTTTGCAGCCATAGCCAAAACTGGTCTTAACAATCTCTCCGCCGCATACAGGGCAAAGAGCTCCCTTTACGGTTTTTGCCTCAACATTTTCGAAATCAAAAGCGATTTCCGACTGGCCTTCTTCATTTTTCCTAAGCACAAGACAGGCATCAAAACTCTTTTTATCCTTGTTCTTAAAGCCTCTGATAGTCTGAGTTCTGCCCTCTTTCAAAAGCTCAAGCACATTTGCTTCCGACAGCTGCTTCTGAGCAATTTTACCCACAAAGAATTTGCAGGAAGAAGGGTCTTCAGAATTGTACTTCTCGCATCCAAAGCCTATGCTCTTTTTCATAATTCTGCCGCCGCAGTTGGGACAAACAACGCCCTCAAGGTACTCGGGCTCTATTCCTTCAAAGTCAAAAGAGATACCGAATTTATCATCTTCCTGCTTCTTTAAAACAAGCTTGGCATCAAAGCTTTTTTTGTTCTTTGATTTAAAGCCCTTGATAACACCGGTAGAACCTTCATTTATAAGTGTTCTAATAGTGTCGATATCCAGTTTTTTCCCGGCTATCTCTCCTATATTGAAGTAGCACCCGTTCTCCAAGCTGCCTTCATCTGCCCGTCCCCTGTTTTCACAGGCAACGCCATATCCTGTCCTTACTATCCTTCCGCCGCAGGCAGGACACTTAAGTCCTTCCACATACTCAGGCTGAACCTCAGAAAAATCAAAGTTTACTCCGTATCTTCCGTTTTCATCCTTGGCAAGCACAAGCGCAGCCTTGAATTTGTTCTTGTTCTTAGATGCAAATCCCTCAAGGATACCGGTCTTACCTTCAGTTATAAGCTTCCTAAACTCCTCCTCGGGAATATCAAGGCCTGCTATCTGCCCGACACTGAAGGTACACTTTATCCCCTCTGTATAGTAATTGCTGCAGCCATAGCCAAAAGGCGTAGTTGTAAGTTCTCCGCCGCAGACAGGGCATTTAAGCCCCAGTTTTTTCCTGGCAGCAATTCCCTTGGCATTCTTGCCGGTAAACTGATTGATATTTGCTGCTATATTGCCCGTAAGATCAACGCTTATCATCTTGTTGGTCTCACGCCTTATATAGTCTTCAAGTTTTCTTTTATACTCACTAAAATCTACGTTGCCGCTTACTATTCCCTCAAGGCCCTTCTCCCAGCTGGCTGTCATCTCCGGGTTCAAAAGGGAAGGCACAGAGAGATTTACTACTTCATAGATCATCTCCCCAAGCTTTTCAGGTGATATGATCTGAGTTTTATTGTTCTGGTTGAGGTATCCTATTCTAACCAGCTTGTCAATGATCTCGCCTCGAGTAGCGGAGGTTCCTATTCCGGACTTTTTGATCTGTTCTCTAAGTTCCTCATCCTCAATAAGGTTACCTGCATTTTCCATGGCAAGGATCAGATTTCCCGATGTATAGCGCTTTGGAGGTGAAGTTTTTCCCTCCTTGATTTCAAGTGCCTTTGTAAGGATTTCGTCACCTTCCTTTGCCGTGTCAATAAAGGCCATGAACTCTTCTTTGCTCATAACCTCATCGCCCTCAGTATTTTCACTGTTTTCCTTTTGGGAAGGGATTCCTGCCACCAAAAGATATCCCGGCTTTGTCAGCATCTTGGCTGATGCAAAAAACTTCTCATTCTCAATACTGATCTGAACTTTCGCCGTCTTATACTCTGCCGGCGGGAAAAAGATTGATAAAAATCTCTTGCATATAAGTGAATATATTGATTTTGACAGGGAAGAGAGGCTTCCTATCGCAGAAGTCTGACCGGTAGGAATGATAGCATAGTGATCGGTTACTTTAGAGTCATCCGTATAGGAAGTCTTCTCAAGTCCCTTATACAATCCATTTTCAAGGATGTGTTTTACATTTCCTGCCTGTTCCTCGAAATTTGAAAGTCCCCTAAGGTTCTTCGTTATCTCTTTTGCCACAGCGGTTGTAAGAACTCTCGCATCGGTTCTGGGATAGGTAGTGAGCTTTTTCTCATAAAGTTCCTGCACCACATTAAGTGTCTGGGCAGGACTTATCTTGAATATCTTGGAACACTCGGACTGAAGTTCTGCCAGATTAAATAGTAGCGGCGCTTTCTTTGTAGTCTTTCCGCTTTCTATCTTGTCAATAACAGCCCTTTTCCCGGTCAGACTATCAATAAGTGCTTTTGCACTCTCTTCCTTCTTGAATCCGTTTTCTTTATATAAAAGAGGCGATTCAAAATAGTTTGAGCCGGTAACAGCCTTCCATTCCGCATTAAACCCTGCATCAGAAAAAGATCCGCAAACTCTGTAGAAAGGTGTCTCTACAAAATTTCGAATCTCCCGCTCTCTGTTTACTACCATGCCAAGGACACAAGTCATAACACGTCCGATGGCAATTGCAGTGTAAGATGAGGTCGCAGCGGCATCATTGATCATTTTACCGTATTTGACAGAAAGAGCCCTGGAAAAATTAATTCCAAGACTGTAATCTTCAATGGTCCTCATGATGCCGGATTTACCAAGGAGTGCATAATCTGACATAGGTTTGGCTTCACTGATGCCTCGCCTTATCTCGTCATCGGTCTGGGAATCTATCCAGACCCTAAGCTCTTTCATGCCCTGCCTTACACCGCCGTAGTTCCTGATATTCTCTTCAATTGTCTGACCTTCTTTTCCCGAGTCTCCTGCCCAGTAAACTGTATCGATATCCTCTCTGTGAAGAAGAGAGTTAACGATCTTGTACTGGTCTTTGGCTGACTCCACAACGCCGTATTTGTATTCATCCGGCAAAAAAGGAAGGTCTTCCAGTTTCCATTTCTTGTACTTCTCATCGTATACTTCCGGGTATGCCATCTCTACAAGATGACCAAAACACCAGGAAATAACATATGTATCGTTTTCTATGAAACCTTTCTGATTACCGCTTACCCCCAGCACCCTGGCGAAATCACGGGCAACTGAAGGTTTCTCGGTAATTATAAGTGATTTGTTAGCCATTCGTCAGTTCATCTATCCCGATCAACTTTAAGGTTCCTTCTGATTTCATGGCAGCATCCTGTAACCATGCATCAAATCCCGCAGTTGAAAAGAGATAGATTATATCTCCCTCAAGTCTTGCTTTTTTTGCGGTAGAATACAGGTGCTCTATATCCGAATGAGTGATCTTCTCCTGCCACTTGCACACACCAAGCGCAGTGTCTCCCGTATCACTCTGGAGAATTATATCTATGTCACCATCCTTGCCAAGCCACTTACCTTCATCGCCGATCTCAAATGGGAAAAGACCCCGCTCTTCAAGTTTAAAGAGATATTCCCTGCAAACGGCTTTGAAATATTCATTTACGTAACTTTGCATTCCCGCAGATATAAATATATCATAAAATTTGTCTGAGGGCATCTGCATGAGATTACTTTCATTCGGATAGATAAATCTGAAATAAAAGTCTATAAGAGGGTCTGCTATCTTATAAACTCCCTTAACAACGTTCTCTCTTCCGGCATTTCCAAAAGAGTAAGCCTTGTAGGCAAAATCATGATGTATAAGTGTTTTTAAATAAACAGAAATCTTGGCTCTTGAAAACCCTGTCTCGTGATAAATGTCATTCAGCTTATTAACACCTCTTGCCATCACCGACAGCAGAGTGTGATAAACAGCTGTTTCTCTTAAGTACTGCTCTGTCAGCCTTATAGCCTCTTTGTGAAGATAAGAGCCCTCATAAAGAAGATTTCTACAGATATTTTCCTTAAAAGACAAAGATTCATCGAAATATTTCCAAAGTCCGGTCTGTCCTCCCAGCACGGAATAGGTCATCACAGCATCTTTATATGACATTTTGGAATAGTAGGAACGCATTTCAGAAAAAGAAAGCGGCTTTATTTTCCTAAAGCCCGCAATATTTACCGAAAGATTCCCCATACTGGCAACCATGCTGTTTTCAACCCAGTTTATGTCATGGCTTACAAGAAGAACCAGAATCTGTCGGAGCTTTCCGTTCTTTGTAACAAAATCCACGAGTTCACTCATAAACTCAGAAGAAGCCTTGACTATATTCTCAAAATTTCTGATTACAAGGATCATTGAATTTTTTGAGACACCGGACAGACAGGCATCGAAAAACTCTTTAAAACTCGGGTGTTCCGGAACCTTCGTTCCGGTCTCACTAAGCTCTTTTGCCCACAAAAAGAGCTGCTCCTTGATAGAAGCAGATCTTGCGACAAAATAGAAGTTTCTTCTGTTTTCTAAAAATTCGGTAAGAAGGGCATTATGATCAATATTCCTGTGGCCATAGACCACAAGAATATTGCTAAGCCCGCTCTCATAGTATCTGTTTAAAAAATTAAGGTCAGCTAATCTTTGTTGTTCCATGATGTAAAATACCGCCCTTTTCTGCGGTTAAAATGCTACAGCTTTTTTCTCTGTAACATAAATGAGGCAGCAATTACTTCTTATTGATATAGCCGCTCGCCTTAAGAAGCTCTGCACATTCTACAGCTCCGCCTGCAGCGCCGCGAAGTGTATTGTGTGAAAGACCAACGAACTTCCAATCGTAGATTGTATCCTCACGAAGTCTTCCGATGCTTACGCCCATACCATTCTCATAGTTGACATCAAGTGTGATCTGAGGTCTGTTGTCCTCCTGCATATACTGGATAAACTGCTTAGGAGCAGAAGGAAGCTGCAATTTCTGTGGAAGTCCGGCAAAGCTTTCAAGCTTCTCGATAAGCTGCTCTTTTGTAGGATTCTTTTTGAACTTAACAAATGCTGCTGCTGTATGTCCGTAAAGAACAGGAATTCTTATGCACTGGCATGTGATCTTAACATCGTCAGCAGGCACAATAACTCCGTTTTCTACCTTACCCCAGATTCGAAGCGGCTCCTTCTCGGACTTTTCTTCCTCACCGGAAATGAAAGGAATAACATTTCCCACCATCTCAGGCCACTCTTCAAAGTTCTTGCCGGCACCTGAAATTGCCTGATAAGTTGTAGCAACAACCTCGTATGGCTCAAACTCTTTCCATGCTGTAAGAGCAGGTGTGTAGCTCTGGATTGAGCAGTTTGGCTTAACTGCGATGAATCCGTTTGTTGTACCAAGTCTCTTCTTCTGGAACTCGATAACATCCATATGCTCAGGGTTGATCTCAGGAATGATCATAGGAACATCCGGAGTCCATCTGTGTGCAGAGTTGTTTGAAACTACAGGAGTCTCAGTCTTTGCATATTCTTCCTCGATGTGCTTGATCTCATCCTTGGACATGTTAACAGCTGAAAGGACAAAATCTACATCCTCAGATACGCCCTTAACATCAGTAACATCCTTGACTACAAGATTCTTAACAGATGCAGGAATCTCACCATCCATCTTCCATCTTTTTCCTACTGCCTCTTCATAAGTCTGTCCTGCGCTACGTGGGCTGGCTGCAATGGTTGTAACCTCAAACCATGGATGGTTGTTAAGAATAGAGATAAATCTCTGTCCTACCATTCCTGTTCCACCAAGTACCGCAACTTTAAGCTTCTCGCTCATTTCATAAATCCTCCTCGTATTATTATAAAGGTGACTTTTCTGATAAAATTTGCGCCCAAACCTCCGACGATTTGCAAGCAAATCCAATCGGTTTGGTTCCCAAATTTTTATCATCAAAGTCATTATTTAACAAATTGTCATATTCAGGCTTTGGAAGTAAGAAATGCCTCATTTAAAGATATTACTTCCGACATCTTAACAGGGCTTGGAGCTCCGATGGTAAGACGCTTATTGACGCAGGTTTCAAGGCTTATGGCCTCGTATATATCCTCTTCAAAGAGCTCCGAAAATTCTTTTAACTTGGAAAGCTCCAGGTCATCTATCGCGCATTTTTCATCTATGCAATAAAGAACAAGTCTTCCGATGACGGAATGGGCATCCCTGAATGGCATTCCTTTGTTTACCAGGTAGTCCGCAGCGTCCGTGGCATTTGTAAAGCCCATCATTGCACTCTTTGCCATGTTTTCCTTATTAAACTTAAGTGTTCTTAACATATCGGTAAACAGTGTAAGACAGTTAAGTGTGTTATCGGATGCATCAAAGAAAGCTTCCTTATCCTCCTGCATATCCTTGTTGTATGCCAGAGGAATTCCCTTCATTGTAGTAAGTAGAGACATCAGATCACCGTACACTCTTCCGGTCTTACCCCTTACAAGCTCTGCAATATCAGGATTCTTCTTCTGTGGCATGATACTGCTTCCGGTGGAATAGGCATCATCAATCTCAACAAATCTGTATTCATTGCTGTTCCAGATGATGATCTCCTCACTGAACCTTGAAAGATGCATCATTACTGTCGAAAGAGCTGACATAAACTCAATAAGGTAGTCTCTGTCAGAAACGGAATCCATACTGTTAAGTGTAGGGCCATAAAAATCAAGGAGATTTGCCGTATATTCCCTATCCAGCGGATAAGTGGTTCCCGCCAGCGCACCGGCGCCTAAAGGACAATAGTTCATTCTCTCATAGATATCTTCCATGCGGAGGAAATCTCTCTTAAACATCTCAAAGTACGCGCCGACATGATGCGCAAGTGTCACCGGCTGAGCCTTCTGAAGATGGGTAAATCCCGGCATATAAGTCTTAAGGTTCTCCTTCATAATACCGTTTAATGTCTTTAGCATTTCTAAAAGAAGTCCCTTAGTTCTTATAACCTCATCTCTTGCATAGAGTCTCATATCAAGAGCCACCTGATCATTTCTGCTCCTGCCCGTATGAACCTTTTTGCCTGCATCTCCGATTCTCTCTATGAGATTGGCTTCAAGAAAACTGTGGATATCTTCATATTTATCTGTAATCAGAAGATTCCCCTCCTGAACATCTCGATAAATCCCATCAAGGCCTCTGCAAATCTTATCTTTTTCTTCTTCAGTGATAACGCCCTGCTTAGCAAGCATGGTCGCATGTGCCTTGCTACCTCTTACATCAACCTCAAGAAATCGTTTATCGAAAGTGATAGAAGCATTAAAACTCCACGCCAGTTCATTTATGCTTCCTGTAAATCTTCCACCCCAAAGCTGCGCCATTTTTTCGTCTCCATTGTTGATTCTACATTATATTATTTTCGGATATTTGAATATTGAAAATCGTGCTATGAACATTGTAAATCGGGTCCCACTTTTGCGAGTTAAAGCAAAAAAAATTATAATCTGAATTTAACACAGTTGATTTTCAAAAACAATGCTATAAAATGCACAATTCTTTAGATTATATTCTTGAATCTTTGTATACAAAAGACAAATGTCCGCACAAGGCGGACATTTTAAAGTCTCAAGTTTTTTACACTTGGATATTAGATCAGTTATAATAAGCTGTCAGTTCTTTTCACCAACCACCTGATACATCTCATCATCAGATATTACGGTTGTAACTTTAAGATATTTCTCAAAGATGGCCGCAAGATCCTTTGCCTCCATAAGGCCGTTGGAGACTTTACTTGCCGGACCTTTGTGATGAGCATCGATTCTCTCTCTGCTGGCACCGTGGGCAATTGTTAATTTCCCGCCCTTTTTAAGGTGTTTTGAAAGATTTCCTATGAGTCTGTCTCCGTCCTGAAAGTGCGGAAATGCATTGTAGACAACTATTGCGTCAAAATCAGAGTCTATGTCGGTTTCCTCTACATCTCCACAAATAAAGGATACTTTTCCCTTTTCAAATTTCTCTTTTGCTATATCGATCATCTTTGGAGAGATGTCAACACCAAGCACAGATCTAACATCTCTTTTAAGATAATACGGAACAAGCACTCCTGTTCCGCAGGCCACATCCAGAACTTTACTGTTTCTTTTAACCCCTGCATTATCCAATATTATGCCAATTTTTCTGTCACACTTTATCATTTCCTCATCCCACGTTGGAGCGCAGGAGTCAAAGAAACAGATCACATCTTCTTTTAATATCATTTCAAACCACCGATCATCAATTCCTATATATTTTTATTCAAAAAATGTCTTTGTATCAATCTTCTGATATCCACCAAAGCTTGATGGGCATGCAAAAATCTCTTCTGCAAGGTCTTTGCCGAAAAATACCTGCATGATCTCGTCAGTCTTCTTTGTCATATCGATGTCTTCAAACTGCTCAGGATATACGGACTGTGCAATGAACCAGGCATTTGCGAGAGCAATCTCATAATTTGTGTAGTATGCGTTGAACGCCATTTCAAGGTAAACTTCGCCGTCATTCCATGCCTTGCAGGTATCAAACATTGTCTTGTCCTCAGCATATAGAGGTTTAATGTTTTTAACTGCAGCAGCATCCATGATCATGATGTCGATATCCTCTCCAAGAGCCTCGAATTTCTCAGCCTCAAGTTCCTGAATTCCATCCTTCTCAAGGTCTGTCACTGCGTTCTTTACATTTGCAATGTTGAAAAGAACATAGTTCTGAGCTGTCATGAGATGGTTCGTTGTTCCCCAGTTTCCAAGGCCGCAGATATAAACCGATGGCTTCTCATCTTCTGCTATATCTTTTGTTCTCTCAGAGATTTCCTTCTGCTGCTCGTCAACATAAGCAATGATCTTGTCTGCTTTTTCTGTAGCATTAAAGATTGTTCCGAGAAGTGACATAGATCCGTCAAAAGAATCATCGAATACGCCCTTAGGTCCTGTCTTTAAAGTGATAACCGGAACTCCGAGCTGCTCCTGTAGTGCATCTTCCTTGGCTTCATCTTCATACTCTGAAATTACAATGTCAGGATTGCAGGCAAGAATCTTTTCTGCCTCAGCAGCCTGAGCATTTGGTCCGCCAACTCCGCAGGAATCAAGTGTGCTGAAAACATCGGAATATGCAAGTACGTAAGGTCTTGCAACAGAATCAAACATCTTTGGACGTTCTTCAAGTGTCTCGTTATCGATGTCCTCCACTCCGCAGAGAAGATTCACATCGCCAACATAAGAGTACATTCTCAGTGCTCCTGCTCCGATACATACTACATTTTTGTATGAGCCGGGTGTAACTGTAACCTCTCTACCGATCATATCTGTTACTGTTACAGGTCCCTCTGCTACAGTCTCTTCCGGTGTAGTTTCCTCTGATGCTTCTGCAACGCTCTCCTCTGAAGATTTCTCTGCCGGTGCCTCTGCCACAGTTTCTGCCTCTGCTGTAGTTTCTGCAGCCTGCTGCTCTGCTCCTGTCGCTGCGCTCTCACCGCATCCAAATGTGCCCAGCATCATTACTGATGTTAACAATAGAGCCAAACATTTCTTAATTTTCATAATACTTTCCTCCTAAAACCACTTTTTTATCATCCAATTCGATTATTTTCGAACTGATACCGTAAATATCACTGATAACTTCCGGTGTGATTATCTCTTCGCCACCTGAGTACCGTATCTTTCCATCTTTCAGGAAAAAGAACTTATCTCCCATAAAAAGAGACTGGTTCATATCATGCATGGAGCTTAAAACCGCAACATTCTTCTTCCTTGCAACCTTTTTGACCTCTTCAATTATCAGATCTTCGTTATAGAGGTCCAGATTTCCAGTTGGCTCATCAAATATGAGCATCTGCGGGGTCTGAGCCAGCGCTCTTGCTATTGCAACCTTTTGCTTCTCTCCCCCCCGACAACTGTTCTGCATTGCGATGAGCAAATCCACCAAGCTTCATTTCATCAATTATTTCATCCACTACTTCAGTGTCCTTACTTGAGACTCTGAATCCGAAATAAGCAATTCGCCCCGTCAGAATCGAGTCATATACCGACAGATCACCAAAGTGGATATGCTGAGGCACATATGCTATTTTCTTGGCTTTTTCCTGAAGGCCAAGTCTTGTGATATCCTCACCATCAAATATTATGCTTCCCTTTCCCGGTTTGAGGATCCCCAGCATTGTCTTAAACAGTGTTGTTTTACCGGCTCCGTTTTTTCCCATAAGGATCCCGATCTCACCGTTTTGTAGCGTAAAGTTAACTCCATCAAGAATCAGTGCTTCTTTTTTACCGTAGCTGAAGGAGAGGTCTTTTACTTCGATCATACTTTATGCTCTCCTCTCGAAAAAATTATCGCAATAAAGAACGGCGCTCCAAGAAGCGACGTTATTGCACCAATAGGAAGGGCCGATCCGTTTCCCATGCTTCGCGATACAGTATCCGCAAAAACAAGCAGAAGACTTCCGCATAGGGCAGATGTGGGAATTGTGAACCTGTGATCCTGCCCCAGTATCTTTTTCATTACATGTGGACAGATGATTCCAACAAAACCAATGATTCCCAGAAAAGAAACGCAGACTGCCGTGATCATTGAGGATAGGAAAAGAGATATAAATCGCAAAAGATCCACGTTTATTCCCATACTCTTTGCCATTTCATCCCCGCCAAAAAGCGAGTTGTAACGCCAGGACAGAACCGTAAAACATACATACCCAAGTAAAACCACCGCCAGCATAATGGCATCGGTTTTGTAGGTTGCTCTTCCAAGGTCACCAAAATTCCATATTACAGCTGCTGAAAGCCCAACATCTGTTGCATAGAACTGAAGGATCGTGGTTGCAGCGGTCCATATTGAGCCGATAGCCACACCGGCAAGTACAACGACTCCCGGTGAAAAAGCCTTAACCCTGCAAAGTGCCAGTATCAATAGAATTGACAACAGTGAAAAAACAAAAGCCATGAAGGATGTTGAGTAGGGACTTGCTCCAACCATATAATTGGATACATTGTGACCTGTAGACAAAAAGCCTCCGGCAAAAGCGATTATAGAAAGATTTGCTCCAAATACAGCAGCATTGGAAACTCCAAGAACAGATGGCGAAGCCAGTGGATTGTTCAAAACCGTCTGCATGATAAGCCCTGAAACAGCAAGTCCCGCTCCGGCAATCAAAGCCGCCAGGACTCTGGGAATCCTTATATTCCAGATAATTCTGTTATTTGCAGCCGTGCTCTCATGCATAAGGGCCTTAAAGCACTCACTGATACTCATATGAGATGAGCCCACCAGAAAACATATAAACGTAAGCACCAGCAGTAAAGCCATCATAAAAAATATTATCTGAACTTTTTTCTTAGTGTTTTTAACTATCATTTTCTCTACCTGCATTCACAAATCAGCATTGTAGCACTAACTGAATTCGGGTATAAGCTCCCCAGGGGGTTATTTTTTATTATTTTTTATTATTTTTTATTATTTTCTTTTAACAAATTCTTAAGAAAACACCTATTAAATCCCATTCCGTAAAGAGCTATCATTTTGTATATATGTAGTTGTTTTATCGTTTGATAAAGTGAGGGTAAAATAGCATGGAAAAATCAAGAAAAGGCACTTTCATTCAGTCAGTAAAGGGAAAAATACTTATCATGGGTGTTCTTGGCATTGCTGCCGCACTCATAATAGGTATCATCGGTATCAGTTCCATAAACAGAAACGGTCAGATCAGTGAAATGGTATCACTTGTCAACGAGATAAGTGTACTTCAGTCGCAAAACCTGGCTAATGACGCTCTGTATCAGTACTATATTGATGAGAGTTATCTGGACGCTTCTTTAGACAATCTCTCTCAGATGGAGCAAAAGGCTCAGCAGCTTAAAGCTATAGCCGGTCCCGCTTATCAGAGTTCAATCGACACAATTATAGCCGATGTAAAGCAGGACGTCTCCAACTACAGCGAGATCAAAAGAATTCACAGCGAACGTGGATATGATCCTTCAATCGGTAAATATTCAGAGTATATGACTGCCAGCGCAGATCTTTCCGCAAGTTTCGGCTCCCTGATCAACAACAATGAATGGGTTGAGATACGTTGGATGGATGCTGTTTTTGGCGAGCAGGGTACACCTGTCACTGTAGACGGCAAAGAGTATACCAAACTTATTTATCGCAATGCTCTTCCTGTTGTAGGTAAAAGAAATAACGCTATTTTCCGTGTTGGCGGTACTTTCGATTACAAGGGCGATTATTATATAAAGAACGTAAAGCTTATAAACGGCTCAGATGTGGTTCCTATCGATTTTAGTGAAAAGACAATTCGCGAGATGTCCGGCGATGGCCTTGTATCAGCTGAAATGACTGAGTTTGATGGTGAACCTGCAATTAAAGTAACAGCCAACTATGATTCCTCCTTCCAGTCCTGGCAGGAAGTATCAACAACTGTTGATATTACAGAATATGACCTTGAGCAGTATCCCGATTATGAATACGAGCTCTATATTGACCCTGCTGTGATAACTCCCGGAGATGAATATAAATACGGCGGAGCTATTTCAGGTGTTTATAGTTTTTCATCCTCTCTTACCAACCTGAATGAAATGGTTGCCCAGTACAGTAAACTGGTAGGAGAAGGAAAAGATGTTTCTTCTAACCTTGCAGAGATAGAATCTCTGATAGCAGAAATTGAAGAAAACATTCCGAAATACACAACAGATCCGGCTTTGGCAGAGGCTTCAAATTCCTGCTTAAGCGCTCTTAAAACCAAATTCGATGAGATTAAAACAATTGATACAACAACTCTTTCATTGAAGGCCAGCAATAAAGACATAAATACAGAGCTTTCAAGTTTATGTTCAACTGTTCAGTCTCAGGCCGTTGCTGATATGAATGCTGTAAGAAACAGCGTGACTCTGATCATCATGATCGTGCTGATCGTAAGTATTGTCATCCTTGTTCTTATACTTGGTCGTGTCAGCCTTGGAATTAACAAGAGTGTTAACTCTTTCCACAAAGCTATTGATGAAATTGCATCCGGTAAGATTTCAACCAGAGCAAATGACTCCGGCAAAGATGAATTTGCTACCTTTGCTTCCAGTCTTAACGGCTTCCTTGATACTTTAGAAGGAACTGTTGATAACCTCAAAAAGATGACAGATGTCCTTGCCGATTCCGGTATTACACTGGAGGAAAGTGCCAACAAGACACAGTCTGTTGCAAGTGAGATCAGTCAGACTATTGATGAGATTTCAAAAGGCGCCGGTGCACAGGCGCGTGATATCGAGACTTCTTCCCAGAAGATGGTCGACATTAGAACAAATATTTCTCAGATCCTTGATAGTGTATCCACTCTTTCCGAAAAATCAAATG
This sequence comes from Butyrivibrio sp., assembly GCA_015056585.1. Classification (GTDB taxonomy): domain Bacteria; phylum Bacillota; class Clostridia; order Lachnospirales; family Lachnospiraceae; genus Butyrivibrio. Next base: position 14,322 of record SVFZ01000079.1, read on the forward strand.
ATATGAGTGAAAGCGGAAAAGAGGCAAATACCAATATGAGTAACCTGACAAAATCCAGTGATCTTACAACAGAAGCCTTCACAAAGATTGTAAGCCAGGTTAAAAAGACCGATGCATCCGTAGGAGAAATTCAGGATGCTGTAAGCATGATCACTTCCGTTGCCAACCAGATCAACCTTCTGTCCCTGAATGCAAGTATCGAGGCTGCAAGAGCAGGTGAAGCCGGAAAAGGATTTGCGGTTGTAGCAAGCGAAATTTCAAAGCTGGCCGATCAGACAAATCAGTCCACTTCTATTATTGAAGGTATTATTAACGGACTTACCGAAGAATCAAATCGTACTGTTGAAACAATCAACGAAGTAACCGATCTTATTGATTCCCAGAAGCAAAGCATCGATACCACAAGTAATATGTTCGAAAATGTCAGCGAAGGAATTGATTTCACAAAAGATGCTGTTGTTGATGTTCTTGATCAGGCAAAGTCCTGCGACGATCACAGCGGAGATATCGTAGACCTTATGACAAATCTTTCAGCTATTTCCGAAGAGAATGCAGCTTCTGCCGAGACTACTGCTACATCAATGTCAGAACTCAACCGTGAGACTCAGAAACTTGCCGAGACCAGTGCAGAACTTAAGGAACTTGCAGACACACTTAAAGAAGATCTGAAGTTCTTCAAGTAATCATTCACTCCTCATACTAATTTAAGCGATATAATATAGAAAAACAGGTAGCCATTTGATGTGACTACCTGTTTTTTATGCTTAAACTATTTCCACATTTCTTGTGGCTATAACATCAACACCTGTGCCGGCAACATCTTTTACCAGCACATCTCCGATATGCTTTGGCGCCTCAACAACCGCCCCGTCGATATCCTTCATTACCATGAATATCTTATCCTTTGGAATATCACTTGCGGTCTTGCAGCTGATCCTCTCCTTATCGCCACCTGTTATTTTAATGGTACTGGTCACGATCCTTGTGGGATTAACAACTTCTTTTCTGGCATATATATCACCCTTAGGGCAGGTATTTCCTTTAACTTCCGCCACTTCACCATTTTCCATGGTTACAGTCAGCATACATCCCATCGGGCATCCTATACACGTAAGCTCTCTCGTCTCCATATTGGACTCCTTTTCTACGCTCATAAAGTAATGATGTCACAGTCAGCCGAGGGGATCTGGCATGAATGTGCATAAGGTGCGATTTTAGTTCTATGTAGAAAAGACAGATCCCATGATCTGGCTTTTCGAAATGCCCAGAACTATGAGCACCGATGTACATCATGCCAACTCCCCCGGCGTCCCCTCTCACATCACTCACTTTCAATTTTAATCGTAATCTTTTTAAGGCCGGCATGCTCTGCCAGCTGCGATTTACGAAGTATGATCTGCTCCATTTCGCCGGGTGCAATGATCCTCTTTTGATTGTGCATCACTCTCTCATCATCAAAGTAAACGCTGACAAAGGAGTTTTTGTAAACATCTCCCACCCTGAATCTTACTGTAAGAAGATCATCCATCCTGTCGATGTTAACAGTACTTGGAACTGTATATCTTGCACCCTGGGTAGCCAAAAGCTCCACTACGTTCTCGGATGAAGCATCCCTGCAGCCATCGTTTATATACTTAACGGCGTTTATTCCGGCTCTCTTTGCTTCTTCTGAAACATAGTCAACAAGGTCATGAACATGTAAAACATTTCCACAGGCAAAAACACCGGGAATATTTGTTTCAAGAGACTCATTAACCACAGGACCTGATGTAACAGGACTCATGTCAACTCCTGCTGATCTTGAAAGCTCATTTTCAGGGATCAGACCGCAGGACAAAAGGAGTGTGTCACAGGTATATCTCTCCTCCGTTCCCGGAATAGGCTTTCTGTCAGGTCCTACCTCAGCGATCGTAACGGCAGTCACATGCTCTTTTCCCTCAATATCAACTACTGTATGTGAAAGCTTAAGAGGAATATTGTAGTCGTCAAGGCACTGAACTATATTTCTCTTAAGGCCGCCGGAATAAGGCATAAGCTCTGCAACCACCTTAACCTTTGCCCCTTCAAGAGTCATTCGGCGTGCCATAATAAGACCGATATCTCCGGATCCGAGGATAACAACTTCTCTTCCCGGCATATAGCCTTCAATGTTAACAAGTCTCTGGGCTGTTCCTGCAGAGAAAATTCCCGCCGGTCTGTATCCCGGTATGTTAAGGGCTCCTCTTGGCCTTTCCCTGCATCCCATGGCCAGAATAACTGCTTTTGCAGGGATCGTGAACATCCCGTCCTCACGGTTCATGGCTGTTACCGTCTTGTCTTTTGCAATGTCCATTACCATGGTATTCAATTTATAGTCAATGCCCAGGTCAAGAACCTGTTTAATAAATCTATAGGCGTATTCAGGACCTGTCAGTTCTTCCTTAAATGTATGGAGCCCAAAACCATTATGTATGCACTGATTCAGGATTCCTCCCAGCTCATGATCTCTTTCCAGGATCAAAATACTGTCATTGCCGGCCTGCTTTGCTGCAACTGCTGCTGCAAGACCCGCCGGACCACCGCCTACAATTACTATATCGTATGTCTTCATGATCCTGACTGTTCTCCTTTCGTTCTCTCAATAACTATCCTTGAATTACCGCCGCTCTTGGTTATTTCTTCATAGGAAAGTCCAAGCTCTCTGTTTAGGATCTCCATAGTTCTTGGGCTGCAGAATCCCGCCTGACATCGTCCCATTCCGGCTCTTGTTCTTCTCTTTACCCCATCAAGACTTCTGGCACCCAGTGGTCTGTGTATGGCGTCAAGGATCTCTCCTTCTGTTATTGACTCGCATCTGCAAACTATAGTTCCGTAAGCAGGATTCTCTTTTATCAGAGCATTCATTTCATCAATCGAGAGCCCCTCTGTTCTTGTGATTCCCTTTCTCTTTGAAATGAAATTCTTTTTCTTATTAAGATTCATCTTTTCCCTGAGCATTTCTCCTACCATCTCGCCAATGGCCGGGGATGCGGAAAGTCCCGGAGATTCTATTCCCGCCACATCAATAAAGCATGGGGCGTCTTTGACCTCTTCTATCACGAATTCATGTCTTTCAAGATGAGCCCTTAATCCGGCAAAAGAGGTAATGACATTTCGCATAGGGAGATTCTTTACATTTTCAGATGCCTTAGCGGTAAGCTCGTCGATACCGGCTGCTGTGGTGGCTGTTCCTTCCTTATTCTCGATATCTATCGCAGTAGGCCCCACCAAAAGATTCCCGTGAACGGTAGGAGTTACCAGCACTCCCTTACCAAACTTTGTGGGCTGAGGGAAAATAGTGTGTGATACATAGCCTCCAACCTGTTTATCCAAAAGACAGTAATCACCGCGTCTTTCTATAATGTGCATCTTATCTTCGCTGACCATATTGTGGATCTTGTCAGCATATACGCCCGCTGCATTAACCACATACCTGGCAGTATACTCACCGTTGTTTGTGCGCAGATGCCAGATTCCATCTGTTCCCTTCTTAATATCCTCGACCCTTGTATTGAATCTGAATTCAACTCCGTTCACATTGGCATTTTCAGCCATGGCTATCGTAAGCTCAAAAGGACAGATAATTCCGCCTGTGGGAGCATAAAGAGCCCCTTCCACATTGTCTGAAAGGTTCGGCTCCATTTCCAGAGCCTCCTGCCTTGAAAGGATTTTTAACCCTTTAACACCGTTTTTTACGCCTCTGTCATACAGTTCTTTAAGGCCGTCTAAAGCTTCCTTGTGGATGCATACCACCATTGATCCGTTTCTCTTAAAGGGAATATCCAGATCTTTTGTAAGTTCATCCATCATCTCATTTCCACGGACATTCAATTTCGCCATAAGTGAGCCTTCGTCGGCATCAAAGCCTGCATGGATAATTGCGGAATTTGCCTTTGAAGTTCCCTCGCATACATCCTCGCACTTTTCAAGAACACATACATTTGCCTCATAGCGGGAAAGTTCTCTGGCAATCGCGCATCCTGAAACTCCGGCTCCAATCACTATACAATCGTACATACTCTTCTCCTTGTAACCTTTTTCCAATAATTGTTACGTTTCTGTTTTTTAGAAATAATAGCCCAGGGATCCTTGGATCACGATTCCTTGGCCCATCCTCTGGTGGATGCCACAGCCTGTTGCCACCCCTTTAGTTCTTTGCTGCGCTTTTCTTCATCCATTGTGCTGGTAAATTCTTTGTCCACGGACCAGTTCTTGATAACGTCTTCTTTATTTTTCCAGACACCCACAGCAAGACCTGCCAGATACGCTGCCCCCATAGCAGTCGTCTCTACACAACTTGGTCTTACAACTTTTGTATCAATGATGTGAGACTGGAACTGCATCAGGAAATTATTCTTTGAAGCGCCTCCGTCCACTCTAAGGCAGGTAAGTTTTTTGCCTGCATCAAGCTCCATAGCATGAAGAACATCAGCGGTCTGGAAAGCCAGGGACTCCAAAGTAGCCCTTATAATATGATATTTATTGACGCCTCTGGTAAGCCCCACTATTGCGCCTCTGGCATATGGATCCCAGTAAGGTGCTCCAAGTCCCGTAAAAGCAGGAACCACATAACAGCCGTTTGTATCATCCACCTGAGTCGCAAAGTATTCGGAATCCGGCGAGGAATCAATAGCCCTAAGTTCATCTCTAAGCCACTGGATTGCTGCTCCTGCTACATATACTGAACCTTCTATGGCATATGTAACCTTCCCGTCTATTCCCCAGGCAATCGTTGTCAGCAGGTCATTTTTGGAGAAAATAGGCTTCTCTCCTGTATTCATCAGCATAAAACAGCCGGTGCCATAAGTATTTTTGGCGTCGCCCTCGGAAAAACATGTCTGACCAAACAAAGCAGCCTGCTGATCTCCTGCAGCTCCTGCAATCTTAATGGGACCTCCAAAAAACTCATCATCTGTTTCGCCATATATACAGCTTGATGGCTTTACTTCCGGAAGCATGCTCATAGGGATGTCCAAAAGCTCACAGAGCTCTTTGTCCCACTCAAGGGTATTTATATTGAAAAGAAGCGTTCTGGATGCATTGGAATAGTCAGTCACATGAACCTTTCCCTTTGTAAGCTTGTAGATAAGCCAGGAATCCACAGTTCCAAAGCATAACTCTCCGTTTTCCGCTCTCTTTCTTGCCCCTTCAACATTATCCAGTATCCATCTGATCTTTGTTCCGGAAAAATAGGGATCGAATTTAAGTCCGGTCTTTTGCTGGAATTTCTCTACGATTCCCGGAACATCTTTTTTCATCTGTTCCGCAAAATCCGAAGTTCTTCGGCACTGCCACACGATTGCGTGTGAAATCGGCTGACCGGTCTTCCTGTCCCAGACAATTACAGTTTCTCGCTGATTGGTAATACCGATAGCAGCAATATCTGTACTCTTTGCATCTACCTTGTTCATTGCTTCCCTTGCTACAGAAAGCTGTGTCTGCCAGATTTCGCTGGCATCATGTTCAACCCATCCGGGCTGGGGAAAAAACTGCGTGAATTCCTTCTGCGCAACAGAACACATCTCTCCCTTCTCATTAAACAAAATGCATCTGTTGCTTGTTGTGCCCGAATCCAGGGCCATTACGTATTTTGCCATACCTTATCTCCTTCTGTTAAAATCCTTTGATGTTATTTTCTGTTTATTTTTTGTATGTGGCTCTTTTGCTATAATTCCCACACTCTCTGATCAGTGGAAGAAATTGCTATCGCCCCTGCATCAAGGGCATTCATCACATCCTCCTTGTCAGAGATCAGTCCTCCCGCTATTATAGGAACTTTGCTGACCTTATTGATCCTCCTGATCATCTTGGGTAAAACAATTCCGGGCAAAAACTCAATAAGATCAGGCCTTACGGTCTTTGTTTGCGCCTGCTTCTCTATGTTCTGCAGTGCCATGCTGTCCAGAATGAAATACCTCAGTACAGTGTTAAGTCCCAGTTCCTTTGCATGCTGTATCAGCTGTGATTTCGTAGTAATAATGCCGTCAGCATCGGTATTGTTTTTAATAAAATCAATGCAGACATCCCTTGAATTATTAAGTCCTGTAATTAGATCCACATGGACCATTGCGACTTTGCCCGCTTCCTTGATCTTCCTGACTATCTGCGAAATAGTATTTATGTCTCCGTACAGCACAAATACGATCTCCACATTCTCTTTTAATGCCTTTGAAAGTCCATCATCGTCCTTGACAGCCGCAATTATAGGCGTTATCTCAACCTTTTCAATAAACTCCCTGTTCGTCATAACTAATTTCCTATTATCAAATTTTTTAATAATTAAACAAAAAAGAGCAAGCAAAAGAAGCCAGGATCCTCTCCCGTGCAACTTTTCTCACTCATCTCACAAGTCACATAATAATAATTATTTTCATATAAATATCTTATTCTTTTCCTGCAGCAAACGCAATACAAAAAAAGAAGAAAGATCAATTTCTTTTACAACATTCTTTTTGCAAACTAAAAGGCGTAGCCAAAGCTGCGCCTTTTAATGAAATTTCTATGATAAAGTATGAAATATTCTCGATATTATCAATATCCGAATTCCTGTGCCCAATACCAGCTTCCGTCTGCTGTCTGTGCGATTGCGATACCTACTGTCTTGTAACCGCCATCCATGATGTTAGCTGCGTGTGTGGGAGAATTCATCCAAGCTGTATAAACGCTGTCAGCTGACTGATAAAGCTTTGCAAGATTCTCGCCGTACTGAACATTGGAATCAACTGTCCAGAAAGCTGTGCCATTTGGTCTTGTGTGAGAAAACGCATCTGTAATCTCTATAGCACGTACCTGAGCTGCATTCTTAAGTGCTTCGCTCCAGACAAGTGCTGAAAGACCATTTGCAACCCTGTTCTGATTTATAAGGTTAAATACTGCTGTGCACGCATCCAAAGCAGCCTGGCTTGATGCAGCTGAACCTGCAAGAGCAATTGCTTCGTCATCGATCCAATACTCTCCTGCTCCTTCATCCAAACCTCTGATAGCAGCCTGATCGTCAATAACCGGTGCAGTCTTTGTTGATCCACATGCTATGAATGTAAATGTAAGGCAAGCTACAAACGCAATAGCAAAGACCTTTTTAAACTTCTTCATATTTTTTCTCTCCTATAACATTAAAGACTGATAATCATATATATATTCAGCCATTTATCCTTTTACCTAATTCAATGTTACAGTAGATAATTCGCATGTTCAATATGAAGGATATTATATTTTTATTAAATCTAATACATTATTTCAGTTGTCAAAAGGCAATATTGAAATTAAATTATCAATATGATTGAATATATGATTTATTGTCGCTATTTTGTATACTTTGAATCGAAATTATCTGACATTTTATTTTTAAGATTCCTGCCTGTTCCATACACGGGTTTTATAGGTATGGACTACAAATCTCTTTCCGCTTCCTGAAGCTCCCGAACAGGTTGAAAGTGTCAAAAGTCCGGGCCTTACAGAAAAATCAGCCTCTTCCGGCATCTGATAGGCTGAATGTAACCTGATGTATTCAAGAAATTCATCATAGGTTTCATCGGTGTTGACCACCTTGTAGGCTTCACTTCCAACTTTGGTTATGTAATACGCAAAAACTCTGTACTCATATATGTATTCATCGGTGTAAACATACACATAAGGATTTGATGCAAGAAGGTCCTCATCCTTTTTCTGGTAAAGATACTTAAGCTTTCCAAACATAGAAGTGTCACGCATGTTGTGTCCAAAAACTATATCATGCATTCCCCTGAACTTAGGGTCACTTAAAATATCTTCAAATATACTTCCGGATTTATTCTCGGTTCTGTCAAAAGTCAGATGAAGATATTCATCCACCTCATTTTCCTGCACTACAGGATAACTGATGTCCAGACAGGGAAAATAGAGCCATGCCACAAAATCCGGGTTAACCTCTTTTAAACCCTCAAAATCAATCTGTAAAAGAGGATAATCCACCACCAAAGCCTCATCCTCTGCTTCCGGCCATTTTACCATCTCCTGCCTGATCTCTTCATATTCATCATCTGCTATGTCATATTCCTTCTGGTCAAGATACAGATGAACAGCTTCGTAAATTATCACTCCGATACATACCAAAATGGCAAGAATTCTGATTACACCAAGTATTTTTCTATTCATAGCAAGCTCCCAAAAGTCGTAATAATGTAAATCATAAAACAATTACCCTTAAGCAAATGAACTATATAGAAAGCACGAAATTCAGTTCATTTCTAAGATAATTTTACCACTAAACATCATTTTTTTACTATACCCGGCAAATCTGTCATATAATGTACTAAAGGCTCTTTAAACCGTCACAGTAAATTACAAAAGTTCATGAGGAGAAGAAAATGGACACACTTAAAAGTATCTTGGGCAAAATCTACCACAAAAATGTTAAGTTCTTTGATCTGGGAATCATATCTGTTCTTTTATCACTATTTTTGCTGTTACTGGGGCAGATTGTCGGAGAATTATCCATCGGCTTATTATTGAGAAAAACCATAGCAAATGATGAAACGGGCTTCTGGTCTATAACCTATATGTACGCTTCTTTCATCGGCATTTGGCTGGTTTTCATTTTGTACATTCTTGCCACAAAGAAAAACAGACCGATTCTAAAAGCTTTATGGACAGCTCCAAGAGGAAATAATGTAAAGATGCTTCTTATAGGTCTTTTGATCGGCTTTGGAACCAACATGCTTTGCGCTGTAGCAGCTATGCTCCACAATGATATCCATATATATTACGACAGTTTTCATCCGATAAAGCTCCTTGTGGTTTTTATCGCGGTATTTGTCCAGTCATCAGCTGAAGAGCTTACCTGCAGAGGCTTTCTCTATCAGAGACTTCGCAAGACTTTCAGACATCCGGCAGTTGCGATTATAGTAAACTCAGCACTGTTTGGGGTATTGCACCTTGGCAATAACGGAGTAACAGCCCTTGCTATCATCGACATCATAGCAACCGGTATATTCTTCTCATTTATGGTTTATTATATGGACAGCATCTGGTGCGCATTTGGTGTTCATACCGCCTGGAACTTCACACAAAACTTGCTGCTGGGATTGCCAAACAGCGGACACGTATCTCCTTTTTCAGTCTTTAAACTTGACGCAGCATCCGCGACAAACAGCTTTGCCTATGATGTCGGCTTTGGTGTCGAGGGAACATATTTTGCCATTGCTGTTCAGCTGATCGGTGCACTTGTTATTTTCCTTTTATTCAGGAACAAAAAAGAGAGAGACTACGACATCTGGAATCTTGCGCAGCAGGACAATGATTCAATTACAGAAAAAACAGATCTATGATTTTGGGAAATTATATAGAACAAAAATATAAAAATATCATATTCCACATCGACGTCAATTCTGCATTTCTTTCATGGTCGGCAGTCAAAAAGCTCAAAGAAGAGCCCGGGTCGGTTGATCTTAGGACCATCCCCTCCGCTGTAGGAGGCGATGTAAAGAGTCGTCACGGGATAATCACTGCCAAGTCCATTCCTGCAAAAAAGTATGGGATTGTAACCGGAGAGCCTGTTGTTAAGGCTCTCCAGAAATGTCCCAAGCTAGTTCTTGTCAAAAGTGATTTCAAGACTTATAGGGAGTATTCCCATGCTTTCATCAGCATTATAAGTAAATACTCTCCCATAGTTGAACAGGTCTCAATCGACGAAGCTTATCTTGATCTGTCAGGTATGAGAAACCTGTTTTCGGAAAGTGAATCATCTGATTTTCCATTTCCGACCAATATTGCAAATCTTATAAAAAATGAAGTCAGAGACACCCTTGGGTTTACCGTAAATGTAGGAATTTCCTGCAACAAACTCCTTGCTAAGATGGCCAGTGATTTTACAAAACCCGATAAGGTCCATACTCTTTTCCCTGAAGAGATAAAAGAAAAAATGTGGCCTCTTCCAATCGGGGATTTATACGGCTGTGGCAAGCAGACAGCGCAACGACTCATTTCCATGGGTATAAGGACTATTGGAGATGCTGCAAATACCGATCCTTTAGTGCTTGTCTCTATACTTGGCGACAATGCCGGTTCATACATTTATTCAAGTGCAAACGGCCATGGCAGCGCAAATGTAAGCGGCCACTACGAAGATGCCAAGAGCTATTCCAACGAGACCACTCTCTCATCAGATCTCACAGCGGATTCCTATGATAAAGAGATGCTTCCCGTCCTAAAGGCTCTGTCCTTAAGCGTATCGAAGAGATTAAAGAAAGATCGCGTTTTCGGGCGCACAGTAACTGTATCTGTAAAAACAGGATCTTTTAAACGCCACTCAGCCCAAATGCAGCTTGATAATTCCACAGATGATGAAAAAAAGATCTGCCTAAGCGCCAAAGCTTTGGCTGACAAGCTTCTCCTTGGAGACGATGGCCTCTTTATAAAGGGCGAAGTAGTAAGACTTGTAGGTGTTGGCGTATCAAAGCTCGATGACGGCTCCTATCGGCAGCTTAATCTGTTTGATGACATGATAAATCCGGCTTTCTCTGTCAAAAGTGAAAGACAGAAAAAGCTGGATAAAATGACCGAAGATTTGGATAACAGATTCGGAAAAAATACGATAATCAAGGGAAGCTCACTGTAGGTTCGTTGCATTTATTGCATTGATCCTTTCAGGAAGCTCTTTTTGATACTCCTTAAAAGCCTCGGTAAGATCGTTGTCTTTGTCGAAGAAATGTACGTATCCCTGGAGCGATGCAGCCTTTTGTTTTAACGTCTTGGAGTGGCTCCATATGCAGATAGCAGCATTTCCCTTACCGTTTCTGGCTTCCTGAATCAAATTGGCTGCTGCGCTGTTTCCATCAAAAGCCACTACCAGGGATGGCCTTCTTTCAAAAATCTCATAGTTAAAGCTCTTATATATTCCCATTCCTTCCGACTCGGTGGAAACACGTATATATACATCGTATTTTTTTAGTTTATCAATTTCTTTTTGCGAGACAAGCGCAGGAACAACACTGTATATTCTGAATTTCTTTTCGTTGTGATCCAGAAGATATTTCTCATATCCCGCTATTTTGTGCCCGATGACAAAGCATACTTCCTCAGGATCCAGATATTTAATAAGCTTATCAAGGTGACATGCTCCCTCGGGAGTAACCCTTGTTGCTCTGTTTTCCGTGTTAAAGCTTCCTCCCAGTAAAACAACCGGGAATCTGTCCCAAGCAATTTCTTCTATCTTGTCTTTAAGCTCGGTATTTGCATCGTATTTCTTGACACTGCCCGAGATCTTTCTTGAAATCTTCACGGTCTTCATCTTCTCAAGAAGAACCTCTTCCATGTCTCTTTTCCCCAAGAGCTTTGCAAAGGCTATTTTCTTCTCGGAGTAGGCAATCTTACTCTCGTTTATGATTGAAGTTTCCGTATCCTTCATAAGCTTTAAATCCTGATCGGAAAGTTCAAGAAGACTCGCCAGTGAAAGCTGCTCGTCTATGGAGTTCGTGCCGTACAGCGCCGCTCCGTCTGTTCCCTGAACGCATTTTATCCCGTGCTTTAAATATTGTTTTATGGGATGTTTTTCCAGTGAGTTCAGGTTATTGAGCCTTACGTTACTGGTCAGCTGAAACTCCAGCACCACATTATTTTCCTTAAGGGACTTAAGCACTTCTTTTCCCTTTCTGGAATTTAATGAATAGGTATATAGTCCGTGTCCCAGTCGGATTCTCGGCATTGGCTGCCCCGGAAGAAGGTTGTTTTTTACGCACTGAATACTATGGGCGATATTTTCTTTCTGACTGTCATTTTCTCCGGCATGAACACGGATCACAAAGCTTGGATCTATGGCTGCAAACTTTACAAGCTCTTTAAAGACAGGCTCTAAAACCTTAATATCATTTATCTCTTCACCTACAAAGTCAACACCCGCAACATATGGGTCAAAAGCAGTGGCTCTTAAGACTTCAAGGTTCTGTTCAAGATAGTTTTCAGGAGTTACGGCATCTTTGATGATGGTAAGCGGAATCCTTCTGATTGCAGCCAGAAACCTTATCATTACCCCTGTATCGCGATATATTTTGGGCATGATATCATGGACCTGCCTGAGCATTTCGATGGACTCATATTTTTTTACCAAAGTAGTGTCACTTATCTCGGCGTATTCTATGCCCTGATCCTTGTAGCATCTTCCAATCCACAAAAGTTTATCCTGAAAGACAGTATTGTTATGGTAGTCCGGATTTTCCCGGTCTTTAAGCATCTGCAGAAGTGTCGCTCTAACATCTCTGTCAGGTATCTGCATCACATTGGAAAGAGGAATCTTTTCCCCGGATTCTTTTCCCTTAGTAAAAACATAGCGATAGAGATAGACTTTCTCAAGGTTTGTGAACACCGCCTGTCCATCCTTGATAATACCGAGGGACCCTCTTATCTTAACGATGTTAAGCTCGGCATTGTCCAGGTTATTAAGGATCAGATCCGCAAAGTTAATGAATGTATTGTCGTTGATCTTCCTGTCGAGATATTTGCCTGTTAGCCCTGATGAAACAAACTGCCTTGCTACCTTCTCCCTCTGGGCATATATTTTAATCCATTGCTTTTCAGTAAGCTGAAGATCGAGTTTTTTTACATAATAAAGAGGATATCTTATTTGATGGCAAATTCCCATTGCGATCAGTACATCTGCAGGAAGATTGCCGTTCATATGGGTGTGAAGATCGGATCTGAATTTCAGATTCTTGGGAATATATGTCTTAAAAATAGTTTTCCCGATATCAAGCTTATAGTCTTTGGTCTGACTCATCAAAGTCTTTGAAATAGCGGGAATAGCAGCTTTTCTCTCCACCCTTCCGTCAGGGTAGATATCCGCCACTTTTCTTTTTCCAAGGTAAAAGAGATAAATCTCCTCGTTATTTGAACCTATATAGCAGGGAACTTCCCCCTTTATGACAAGGTTTCCGTTATCGGCCTCTGAAAGTGGCAGATCACAAGTTTTTGCCAGGTTCCTTATAAGGTTTCCCGTGTGATGATTGGGAGTTGAAAGCACATAAAAGAGCTTATCCAGATCCTTATAAAGGTCAACAATTATATCCTTCTCATTGTCCAGAAAAAAACAGGTAAAGTATGTCATGTTTAGTCCTCGTTGCTTATAAGTTTTTGCATATCCTCAGGAAGTGCGGCGGTCAGCATGATCTTTTCATTTGTGATGGGTTGTATAAATTCAAGGGATTTTGCATGAAGGGCAGCCCTTGTAAGTCCGTGGTTATCCGGAATATCTTTTCCGTAAAAGTTGTCTCCAAGGAGCGGATGACCTATATAGCACATATGAACCCGTATCTGATGGGTTCTTCCGGTGTCAAGCCTTAGTCTCACCAAAGCATAGTCCCTGAACTGTCTCTCAACAAAATAGTGCGTTACTGCACTTTTCCCCTCCGGATGAACTTCTCTTATCATGCGCTCATCCGGTCTCCTTCTTATAGGCGCATCCACGGTTCCTTCTGTCTTTTCAAACACTCCGTGGCATATGGCCAGGTATTCTTTGCGCCTTGACATCGTGCTGGTTTGTTTTGACAAAAGAGCTGCACTGTGCCTGTTTTTGGCAAATATCACAAGTCCTGATGTCTCTCTGTCAAGACGGCCCACTGTGCGTATGACGTGACTTTGCATAGTCTCTTCATAATATCCGGCAAGGAGGTTACTAAGTGAATCAGTGTAGTGTGCATAGGAAGGGTGAATAACTCTGTCCCCTTCCTTATTGAGAACGATCAAATCTTCATCTTCGTATACGATATCCAAATGTCCATGAGTCGGAACGATATCACCGGCGTTATCCGTATCCTCATATATCCTTACTATAAGCGAATCGCCCTTTGAAAGCTTATCTATAAGCCTAATTGGATGCACATGATCATCGCCACGGGCTTTTACCATAACTCCATCATCAAACTGCTTGCACCTGCTGACTTCCCGACTTGAGAGCTTAAGTACATCCCTCATGATATCTCCGGCAGTTAAAAAGCCACACTCATCTTTTACCAAATATCTAAGTTCTCTGTATTTAGTCATGAAAAATGCTACCTGTCTAAAGCTCTTTTCCCATAGCCAAGTGTTCCCAAAAAAATGAAAAAGAAAGGCGTTGAAAGCACATTCGAAAAATTAACTGTAACAATCAATAAGTAACAGATAATACACAAAAATGACAGTCTGAAGAACTTATTTGCATTTTCCATTTCCGAATATGTTTTTAGCGCGGCATATATCACATAGCCATAGGAGAAAAGCCCTATTATTCCTGAATTGATTAAATAGTCCAAATATTCACTGTGCGAAGATGTCAGAGCAAGATTTCCAAATCGCTCATTGCAGGCCTCAAGATACTTGGGGCTTTTCATCAAAAAATCAGACAGAGAATACATATAACAGTTTGTTCCAACACCGATCATCTTTTGCTTTATTGAAAAAGATCTGAACATCTCTCTTGTGAGTTCCCATATAAAGCCTCTTCCGTTTGCAAAATCAGGATTTGAAATTCCAATGCTCACAAACAAAGCATAACAGAGAAAAAAAAGCACGCATACAGCTATAATCGCTCCTTGATAAATATGTAACTGCGGCGCGATTTTCCAAAACAAAACCAAAAGAAATGCAAACACTGTCACGATCCTTATCGCAGAAGTTCCGGCCATTATGATGGAAATAATATCCAGTGCCAGGAAAGCGCCATAGATACAGCGTACTGTTTTTTTCTCTGCAAAGAAGGTCATAAAACAAACTATGGGAATTATTATACCCATATATGCGCAAAAAGCGCTATAGTTTCCTATGGTCGATACATATAAATGTGTCCTTATATATTCCCCTTCATTGAACATTTTAAAAGGATCATAGCCCAGACGGTTTATAATTGTAAGAAGTATTGGCAGAAGCGAAGATAATGCAATAATATGGATCACAGGTTCAGTCAGATTTACGTTTCGAGAAATATAAAAGTAAGAAATCCCCATCAAGAGAATAGATAAAAAGCCCATTCCAAAGCCGGGAACTCCGTAAAAAGCATTTTCAATATTTTTTGAAAAAAGAAGTGAGAGAAAATTTGCAAAAATGTAAATTCCCATTGCGATATCAAGAGTTTTTTGAGCATCCTTTGAAGCACCGTCTTTTGAGGGAGTGCTGTTTTTTAATTTATCCTCATTCTTTTTTCTTATATCACTGATTATGCCCAGTACAAAATAAGCTATAAAAAACAAGATATTTACAAGATAAAATGCCTCTACCTTATGCTGGCTTAAGTTATCAAATGTCCCTTTATTATATATGGGAATTATGATAAAAGCTGCCAATATATAGAAAATGCCCAAATATTTACGATAGTTTTTCATATACGCTTCCTGCTATATGCATAAGAAATTATCTTAATTTACAAAAAAAGAGTCTTACTTAATTATACATCAAAGTAAGACCCTTTTATCGTTTTATCGGCAATATATATATTACTCTTTTAGCTAAGATCAATACTTAACCAGTGCATACATAACATTAGCTGAAGTAGCTTCATCAACAGCAACTGTTACAACTGCAGGATTTGTGCTGGCATTTGGATAAATCTTGAATGCACCGCCGGCATAAACTGCAACAACCGCGTAGTTCGCACCCTGAGTCTGGAAACTTGCAGGTATTCCAACACTAAGTGTTCCTGCTGAGCCTGTTGTGGAATCAACTACCTTTCCGTTTACATTCTGGCCATAATTAACATTAATGCATGGTCCTACAATTGCAGCAGGGCTAAGTGAAGCTGCAACTGTTGTAGCTGTAGCAACGGCAGCTGAGCTCTTGCTCTTGTCTGTGTCAGTTACCTTTACAAAAGAACCTGCAGCAGATGTTCCGGCTGTCGGTGCAAGTGCAACTCCGTTTACTTCCTTTGCTGTATAATATCCGCCAACCTGCGACTGAACTCCTGCAACAGTCTTATTAACAGGTGCTGTAGCTTCAGCAACAAATTCTTCAGCCTTACGCGTAACTTCTTCTTGTCTTGCCTGCTCACGAAGTTCTTCCTGCGTAGGACCACTTTGTTCACTTTCTCCTGTTACAGCGGCAATAGCCTTAGAAGCCGGTGCAAATGAAAGTGCTACTACAAGTCCTGCAACCATCACATACTTTAAATTTTTTATTACGCTCATTATAAAATTAACCTCCTTTGTTAATTTGAAACGTGAACTCATATTAGTACTATCAAAAAACGAAATCAATGCTTTTTCGATAGTTTAATACTTGTTTTACCGCCTATTTATCAAAATTTAATTCCTTACATGCATCTTTAAATATTAATCCTAAATTATATAAAAAAAACGTGAAAAAGCTGCTGTGCAATATTTTCGCACAACAGCTTTTTGGCATTTATGTTTTTAGATATTTAGAAATACAAAGCTTTATTTTTTCTTACAGCCGCAATTCGAGCAGGAACAATTTCCGGAACATCCTGCACATCCCTTACCGGATACTTCATTCTTGAACGTGCGCAGAGTGCTTCTTCCGGCAAAAAAGAGAATTACAGCAAGTATAAGTATTACAATAGCATTTCCGATTATAGGTGACATATATCCACCCCTTTCTTAAAAACCATCATCCTGTAAAAATGATGAAAGCAAAAACTGTAAAATCAAGCGTTTGCGCTTACAGCATTGAGGTTTTTGCTGCTCTCTTCGCCTACATAGCCTTTTCTGAAAAGAAGATATAAAAGACATCCAAGTGCAACAAATGCTAATACAGTACCAAATCCAAATGATACCTGACCAGCAATGAGTCCGCCTATATTATATACGATGAGAGCAAGTACATAAGCCCATCCTGTCATGTATCCGATAGCTGCCCAAGTCCACTTTGCATTGTTCATCTCACGCTTGATAGCACCGATAGCTGCAAAGCATGGAGCACACAGAAGGTTAAAGATCATGAATGAGAATGCTGCAATCGGTGTATAGTCTGCTGCTACTCTATCCCAGATCTGCTCACCTTCTTCTCCGAATTCTTCTTCACCATCATCATAATTATACAGAACACCAAAAGTACCTACAACCTCTTCCTTAGCGACAAGACCTGTTACTGTTGCAACAGTTGGTTTCCAGCTGCCAAATCCAAGTGGCTTAAATACAAATGAAGCTGCATTACCAACACTTGCAAGGAGTGAAGCATCCATTGCATTAACATCTTCCTCAGGAATATTCATCTTGTCTGCAAGCTGAGTAACATACTCATCTGTAATAACTGTTTCATCCTCAAAAAGGTTATCTACAAGACCAAAATGTCCGTTTACTGTTCCAAATGCTGATAAGAACCAGATAATAACAGAAGAAACAACAATTACGCTTCCGGCTCTCTTAATGAAGGACCAGCCTCTCTCCCAGGTAGCTCTTAAAACGCCAACCCATGATGGAATATGATAAGCAGGAAGCTCCATAACAAATGGTGCAGGCATTCCTGCAAATGCCTTGAATTTCTTTAAGATAATACCTGAAAGGATAATTGAACCAATACCGATAAAGTAAGCAGATGCTGCGATAAGAGGTGAACCTCCGAATACAGCTCCGGCAATGAGTCCAATGATAGGGAGCTTAGCACCGCATGGCATGAATGTTGTTGTCATGATAGTCATCTTTCTGTCACGCTCATTCTCAATAGTACGGCTTGCCATTACGCCGGGAACTCCACATCCTGTTGCTACAAGGCAAGGAATGAAAGACTTTCCGGAGAGACCGAACTGACGGAAAATACGGTCCATAACGAATGCTACTCTTGCCATGTATCCGATGTCCTCAAGGATAGAAAGAAGGAAGAACAGAACAAGCATCTGAGGAACAAATCCGATTACCGCACCAACACCGGCAACAATACCGTCCTGGATGAGTCCGTAAAGAACTGTGCCCTCTTCAACATTAAGTGCTGAAAGAAGTGTATCGAAGAATCCGGGAACCCACTCTCCAAAAATAACATCATTAGTAAAGTCGGTGGCTGCTGTACCGATTGATACGCTCCAGCCTCCCATAGCAATCGCATAAATAAAGAACATTATCGCTGCAAAAATCGGAAGACCTAAAATTCTGTTGGTAACAATTCTGTCGATCTTGTCGGATACAGAAAGCTCGCCCTTTGCTCTTCCCTTCTTTACTGACTTTGCAGTAATATTTGTAATATAGTTATATCTCTCATTTGTGATAATAGACTCAGAGTCATCATCAAGATCCTTCTCAGTCTTTTCAATGATCTCTTCAATCTTTGCCTTCTTGTCAGAAGAAAGGTTAAGAGCTGCAACAGCTTTTTCATCACGCTCAAATGCTTTGATTGCATTCCACTTAATGAATCTGTCGTCAGCACTTCCTTTGATGATATCTTCAATGCTTTCAACTGCTTCTTTTACTTCTCCTGAAAGGACGCTTTCTCTCTCTGCAGGAGCGTTACCTTTTGCTAACGCAACAGCCTTTTTAATAAGACCATCACATCCTTCTCCCTTTAAAGCAGAGAGTTCTACTACTTCACAGCCGATTTCTTTTGAAAGAGATTTAACATCAATCTTATCACCGTTCTTACGAACAAGATCCATCATGTTAAGTGCTACAACCATTGGGATTCCAAGCTCAAGAAGCTGAGTTGTAAGATAGAGATTTCTCTCAATGTTAGTACCGTCAACAATGTTAATGATAGCATCAGGTTTCTCTGAAACAAGATATGTACGTGAAACAACTTCTTCAAGTGTATAAGGAGACAGAGAATAAATTCCGGGAAGATCCTGAATAATAACATCTTTGTACTCAGAACCTTTAAGTCTTCCTTCCTTCTTCTCAACGGTAACACCAGGCCAGTTACCAACGTACTGCCTTGATCCTGTCAGATCGTTAAACAAAGTGGTTTTACCACTATTTGGATTACCTGCTAAAGCAATCTTGATTTCCATTTATCTTTCCTCCACCTTATGACATCTTTTCATCTGTCATAATAATTTGTTATCTTTTATTCTTTTTCCTTTTGAACTATATTTTCACTCAACCTCTACAAACTCAGCATCAGCCTTACGAACAGTGAGCTCATATCCCCTGACAGTAAGCTCTATAGGATCTCCAAGAGGCGCCACTTTCCTGACATAAACGTCTGCCCCCTTAGTAATACCCATATCCATGATTCTTCGTCTGGTAGGTCCTTCCCCATGCAGCTTCTTTACTACTGCTGTCTGTCCAATTTCAACATCTCTTAATGTCTTCATCAGATTTCTCCCTTTCATTAAATAAATATTCTATTAGCAAGGCTCTTATCCAGGGCAATCCTGCTATTTTTAACATTGACTATCATGTTGCCACCATTTTTATTGACAACCGAAACTTCTTCATTCACAACAAATCCCAGTTCAGACAGGTGCTGTCTGACTTCATCATTTCCTGATATTTTCTTGATACTAACAAGTGATCCAACATCAGCCATACTTAAAGGCATCATCTATCCCTCTCTTTCTTTGTTATACCGTTTTTAAATATAACAAGTTAGTAATAACTAACACCGCATTAAAAAAATATGTTTTCCCTTGTTATTTACAGCTAACCGTACGTTAGTTTATTCTAACTAAAAAAGCTTGTCAACAAGAGATTTTGCACAATTTAATTCTTTTTTTGTTTTTTGCAATCCTTTGAGAATTCTAAGAATAATGTTAGCATTTGCTAACTCAATAATATAACTATTGATAATTAGTGTCAATAAACATTTATAAAACATGATAAAAAAAACAGGAAACATAAAATAAAAACAGATAAAACCTGCTATGATTTGATTTTCGTCATAGCAGGTTTTATCTGTTTTTATTATAGAAAGAGTTGTGAAAGGAGATGTACTAATGTTACTATTCACAGTCTTACGACTGCTCATAGTAACATTCGGGGCGATATTAAAGTTTTGCTTCGCAAAAGATCGCCCCTCACTCTTGTATCATATTCTCACGAATCACGCAGCTAGTGCGTGATTCTACTGTGAATAGTAACGTACTAATACCTACTTAATCACAAATATAATAATCTACTGTTGGTTTTTCCTGACCTTAAAAATCATCCTTATCTCTCATGCGACCAATGGCATCCATTGCAAGCCTGCTTCTCTCACACTCTGAAGCTGAAAGAGATATCTGCCAGGCCAAGGGGCTTCCCTTCATGTGCTCAGAAGCGTATGAAAGCCCGTTGGTTCTCTCATCAAGAAAAGGCCTGTCAATCTGATTTGGGTCTCCAAGAAGTATTATTTTAGTATCCTTACCTGCTCTTGTGATAATGCCCTTTGCCTGACTCGGAGTCATGTTCTGGGCCTCATCTATAATAAGGTAAGTCTTAAGTATGGATCTTCCTCTTATAAAGTTTAGAGCCTCACATTGAACTATTCCCCGTTCAAACACCTCATCGGTTTTACCCTGAAGCTCTTTCTCATCCTTGTAGCGTTCTTCCTCATTGGAATCAATGAGCTGTTCCAGATTGTCTATAATAGGTCTCATCAGCGGCGATATTTTCTCCTGCTCATCGCCGGGCAAAAAGCCAATATCGTCATCAAACTGTGAGTTTGGTCTGCAGACAAGAATTCTTCTGTACTCTCCGGTGGGTCTGTTGATCATCTTTTCCAGTCCAACAGCCAGCGAGTAAAAAGTTTTGGCTGTTCCGGCCATACCCTTTACGATAACCAGCGGTGCCACATCTGCCGGCTGCATAAGTGCCTCCTGAAGGAAGTACTGTCCGGCATTTCTTGGCTTAACTCCGTAGGGCTGACTCTTTTCATATTCAAGTTTCCTGATGGTATTGCCACATACACGGCCCATCTGGGTCTTTCCTACAGACTGATCTGCTCTTATAACCACAAATTCATTCTCATATAGATCAGGTGAATACTGTTTTCCGTTTTCATCACAGCAGTAAACCTTATCAACAGGGATACCCTTTTTCTTGAAATCTTTAAAGATATCTTCCGGAGCATAAACATCTATTCTGCCGCTGTACTGCTCATTTTCATCAGGAACCTGCTCTGTGGTGAAGTCTTCGGATTTCACATCAAGGATCTGTGCCTTAATACGCATCAGAATATCCTTGGTAACAAGAATCACCTGTTTCTTGCTGCTGTCATGCAGTCCCTTACACACTTTAAGGATTCTGTTGTCCGATTTGTAATCAGACATATCCTTAGGAAGCTCAACATCCTTGAAGTTCTTCTCAACCCTGAGATACCCTCCATTATCCAGGTTGACGCCCTTTACTAAATCCCCTGTTCCGCGAAGCTGTTCCAAAATCCTGATAGCTTCTCTTACGTTGGCGCCCCGCTCACCCTCATCTCTTTTGTGTGAGTCCAGCTCCTCCAAGACTACCAGCGGAAGAACGACCTCGTTGTCTTCAAAGCACTTTAAAGCATGCGGTGCCTGAATCAAAACGTTGGTGTCCAGTACGTAGATCTTCTTCATGCGTAGGTCCCCCTCGTATATGTATTTTGTATAACTTGTGATTATATTATACCATATATTGTGTTTTCGAATATAAAATTTTCATTATCAAGTACTCAGCAGTTTATATAAGATTGCAGAAATTCTTTAGTATTTGCTTTCCCTCCGGTGTCATTATTGATTCCGGATGAAACTGAAGTCCAAAGATTTTATATTCCTTGTGCTGAACTGCCATAATCTCACCGTCATCTGCTGTAGCTGTGACTTTAAGGCAGTCGGGAAGTGTCTCTTTCTTAAGTGAAAGAGAATGGTACCTCGCAACCTTTATTTTCTTATCAAGTCCTTTAAACAGTGCAGTGTCATTATCAACTTCTGCCGAAGACTGCTTTCCGTGCATAAGGTGTCCGGCATGAGAAACAGTTCCGCCAAAGGCTTCACAGATTGCCTGATGGCCAAGGCACACGCCAAGTATAGGTATCTCTTTTCCCAATTTGGTAACAACTTCTTCACAGATTCCGGCATCCGATGGTTTACCGGGGCCGGGAGAAAGAATGATCGCTGAGGGCTTAAGCTCTCTTATCTGCGAAACGGTCATGGCATCATTACGGATTGCCATGATATCAGGATTAATTGAGCCGATGAGCTGATAAAGATTATAAGTAAAACTGTCGTAGTTATCGATTATGAGAATCATTTTTGCTCCTTCCATTTTTTACCGGTTCTTTCATTTAAATTAAAGACGTATATCTTTATCCTTTTTTCTCAGGTTCCGAGCTTATATAAATTGCATTTACAACAGCTTTTGCTTTGTTTGTACACTCTATGAATTCATTCTCCGGAACTGAATCAGCCACGATTCCCGCGCCGCTTCTTACAAACACTTTACCGCTCTTTTTATATGCAAGCCTTATCGCAATACAGGTGTCAAGGTTTCCTGTAAAATCCACATATCCTATGGCGCCGCCATAGATTCCACGCTTGATCCCTTCGAGTTCATCGATTATCTGACAAGCTCTGATTTTAGGTGCTCCGGAAAGTGTTCCGGCAGGAAGTACGCTGTCTACGGCTTCTACGGCATTTTTCCCATCAAGGAGCTGCCCATTAACAGAAGATCCTATATGCATTACATGGGAATAACGCTCAATTTCCATGTACTTCTCAACTTCTACCGTACCGAATTTGCAGAGCTTTCCGAGGTCATTTCTTCCAAGGTCCACCAACATATTGTGTTCTGCTCTTTCCTTCTCGTCAGCCAGAAGTTCTTTTTCCAAAGCGACATCTTCCTCGTAGGTTGCGCCCCTGGGTCTTGTACCTGCCAGAGGAAATGTTCTGATGACGCCGTCTGTAACTTTTACAAGGGTCTCCGGAGAAGCCCCTGTAATCTCTGTGTCACCTGAAAAATAGAACATATAAGGTGACGGATTTGTGGTCCTTAAAACTCTGTAGGTGTCAAACAGACTTCCCTCAAACTTTGCTTCCATGGGATTTGAAAGCACCAATTGGAAAATATCTCCATCAACAATATGTTGCTTTACAGCATTGACCTTTTCGCAGTACTCCTCCTTGGAGAAAACAGGCTTTATCTCCTCAAGCAGTCTTCCTTTTTCTATTTCCTTACAAGGTCCATTGATGATAAGATTTTCCATCTCGTCAAGTTTTTTTAATGCCTTCTCATATTCCTTTTTAAGTTCAGTGTCAAAAGAATTATCTGCACCTTCCACGCTTTCACTATCACTTTTTGGCACATGCACATTTGCTATGAGCATGATCTTTTGCCTGAGGTTATCAAACACAATTAGATTTTCAAAGAGCATCAGGTCCATATCGCTGAAGTCATATTCATTTTTTGCCTTAAAATGCAGAGAAGGCTCAGGATACTGCATATAATCGTAGGAAAAATATCCCACCAGTCCTCCTGTAAAAGTGGGCAGCCCCTCTATTCTTGGAGATTTGTTTTCGAACACAAGACTGCTTATGAAAGCTCCCGGCTCATTAGTCTTAATCTGATTAACCTCTCCGTTCACATTTGTCACCGTAAGTACATGGTCCTTTAATGTGATCTGCATTGTAGGTTCATATCCAAGAAACGAATACCTTCCCCACTGTCTCGAATCCTCTACGCTTTCCAGCAAAAAGCAGTGATCACTGACGTTTTTTAGTTTTCTCATAACCTGAACCGGCGTGGCAATGTCTGCCATAAGCTCACGGATGAGCGGAATAAGCCTGTAATCACCTTTTTTAGCAAGTTCTTTCACATCTGTTAAACTTCCTGGTCTCATCTTTGCTTCCTCCCAACTTGTTTTTGCATAATTAGTAATAAAGAACAAAAAAGCCCCCGGCAGAAATAAAAATCTCTGCCGAGGGCGAGTAATTAATTTTATACCCGTGGTGCCACCTCAATTTGTGATAATTCACACACTTAACAAGATACCAACATATCTCTGACAGATAACAGCTGTCTGACTGTCATGGAATACTAAAGGCTGAAAAAGCCTATTTCACCATGCCCTCAACGGTCCATTTACGAATCAGCGTTCTGTCCGGCTTCCACCTACCCGGACTCTCTGTGAGTGCCCCTCTCGTTTTATCTCCGTCTCTTCGGTTTATATTTATGCACTTAAAAAGAGTATAATTTCAATACTTTAATGTGTCAATTGATTATTTTTATGCATTACCAGATTCTGTAATTTCCGGACAAAGCCAAAAGTGCAAACATGTACAGGCAGTTGTCATAATATCTGCGCACGCCTTTCCTAAGGGGCTGATTCCAAAACCATTCAACCCATTTTTTGGCAACTTCAAAGTCACTTCCCTTTTCCTCGGAATATGGCACAGCCAGAGCTCCCTGCGCAATAGTTGCCAAAAGACCTACCGGATGAAGTACACATCTTTCAACCGGTGTACCGTCTATTTTGTAGGTACATCTGGCTGCTTCAAGGTCGCTGCCAAAAAACTTCATCATTCTGATTGGAACAGACAGCTGCCCCAGATCCTCTCCGTACCAGCTTGCATCAAGTCCGATATTTGCTGCTGTTCTGTAGGCATCACTGAAGAAGTCTCCAAAATATCCCCATGGAAGCTTCTCATCATAGGGCGTACCGTCAAAATTAGCATATTCAGCACTAAGTCCCGTTACAGGATGACAGGCCTTTACAAGATACTCTCTGCTTGCTCTTGCTGCCTCCTTAAAGAAATCTCTGTCCTCTTCATTTGCCCAAAGAGCAAAGAGCTCATAAAAATGAGGCAGGTGATATGATGGATCGGTATGAGGACTTCCCGGAACAAAAAGAATCTGATGATTATCCTTGTTCCACATGGTAGTACCTTCTCTGCCATTCTCGCCCTTGTGAAGACATGCCTTTAAGATTTCCCTAGCCTGCTCGGAATAGTTGAATATCCCCTCGCCGTCTCCCCACCTGTGAGAAGCAAAAAACAGTGCCATTGCATAAAATTCTTCTCCGTCAGGAGCCGGTCCGTAAGCGTTTTTAGTTCCGTCTGTCTGACATGACCATGCAAAATAGCCTTCATTTTCGCCCTCTTCCATGTACATATAAGTCTTGGACCACTTCCAGATGCGGTCAAACTCTTCCTTCATATCAAGCTGAACACACATCATCATTCCATAGGACATACCTTCAGTTCTGGCATCATTATTGCCTGTATCTGTAAGATATCCCATATCTTCACCCGCTTCGTGATAGATGCGCTCTTCTTCATCGTAGAAAAAAACCTGCACAGCTTCTTTTATCTTGTTTTCTATCTCAGCGTCGGTCTTTCCGATCTCTTTAAATATATTTCTGTATTTGCCGGACTCATATGCTCCCATTTTGGAACCCCTCCTTATAATCTTGCATCAAATTAATCACGTATCTATAATCGCATTGATCAAGTAATACAATCTGCTCTAATTTCGGCAAATTCTACGCACATAGTGCTTTTTCACATTTAATCGTAAAAAAAACCCGAAGGAAATATATCCCTCGGGATTGTATAAAATCAGGATTCTTATATTTCTGCAGCTCTTTTAAGCGCGTCATTAATATGAGGCTGGAAGTTCTCACGCCCCACAAGGTCTACGAAGCCATCTTTTTCCATGGTAGTCATAGGCTGTTCGTTTACATGGGAAAAGACAAGCTGAACATTGTTCTTCTTGCATCTGTCGTAAAGCTGCTCAAGTGAATGCATGGCAGTAGCATCAATTGCGGGAACACCACGCATACGGATTACAAGAGCACGTGTGAAATCCTTGAAGCTGATCTCCGCAATCTGCTCTGCATCTCCAAAGAACATAGGACCACTGATCTCATAAACTCTTACATGCTTGGGAATATCCTTAAGTCCGGGACCATCAGGATCATCTTCCGGATCATAGTATTTCCAGCCGCGAACCCTTGATTCCTCGCTCATTCTCTTCATAAAGAGAACGCAGGCTGCCAGCATGCCTACTTCAATTGCAACTACAAGGTCAAATACAACTGTAAGTACGAAAGTAGTCACAAGAACAATCATATCGCTCTTTGGAGCTGTCTTTAACAAGTGTATAAATGTCTTGTACTGGCACATGTTGTAAGCAACCATGAAAAGAATTGCCGCAATGGTCGGCATTGGAATTAAAGCCGCATATGGCATAAGGATCACAAGAACAAGCACAAGGCATACAGAATGGATCATGCCTGCAATAGGAGTTCTTCCACCGTTCTTGATATTGGCAGCTGTACGTGCAATAGCCCCTGTTGCCGGAATTCCTCCAAAAAGAGCTGAACCGATATTACCTACGCCCTGAGCCACAAGCTCCATATTTGATCTGTGCTTTGAATCGATCATACTGTCTGCAACAACACAGGACAAAAGAGATTCGATAGCTGCAAGAATTGCAATCGTAAATCCGTCTCCTGCAACTTCCCTTAAGGTCTTAAGACTTAAAGCAGGAACTTTAAGAGAAGGAAGAGCTCCCTTTATCTCATAAAGGTCTCCTATAGTATTTACATTTAATCTCAGCAGCTTAACCATCAGTATTCCAACTATTACAGCGATCAAAGATCCGGGGATTTTGGCATTTATCTTGGGCCATACAATCTGTATTGCAAGGCAGATCAGTCCTACAACCAAAGCCTGATAGTTAAAGGTTCCAATATTTTTGCCGATAGCTTCTACCTTTTCTAAGGTTTCAACCGTCGATGTTCCTGCCGGATATGTAAGGCCAAGGAAGTCCTTGATCTGTCCAATCGCAATAGTAATTGCGATACCTGCAGTAAATCCTGTTGTAATCGTATACGGGATGAATTTAATAAGGGAACCGAGTTTAAATATTCCCATAAGTACAAGAAGTACGCCTGCAAAGATCGTTGCCAGAGCAAGCCCTTCCATTCCCTTCGTTGCGACAATGCCTGCAACAATAGTTGCAAAAGCCGCTGTTGGGCCGGCTATCTGTACTCGGCTTCCTCCAAGAAATGAAATGATAAATCCCGCAACAATTGCAGTGTAAAGACCTTCCTCAGGGCCAACTCCGGATGCCAGTGCAAGCGCGATGGAAAGAGGAAGTGCGATGATGGCAACAATGATACCAGAAACAAGATCCTGCGCAAACTGCTTGCCATCGTAGCCTTTAAGCGCAGTAAACAACATTGGTTTTAATTTTTCGTTTTCCATAATATCCTCCACAAAAATGCCAAACGTATTATACGTTTTATTGACAAACAGGTCAATTATATTCTTACAAAACCCTGATACTAAGTGCACATTTCTGCTTGAGCGGAAACTTTTTATCATAATAATATGAAAAAAAATTCTACTTTTTATTTACAAGTAAGAAATTTTAGTTCATAATTACATAAATGCATTTTTTTATGTAAGGAGGGATATTTATATGAAGAAGGAATGGATTGAACCTGAAATCGAGATGCTTGAGCTTGAGGATACTGAGTCTGTTTTAGACAAGTTTGTTCCCGGACCGGCTCTTTTATCAATTCAGTTCTCATAATTGATTTGATTTAGTTGAAGATTTAGCTTATTATGAAAAGCCCTGCCATTTTGATATTAACCCGAAGTTTCGGATATGTCTCAAAGTGACAGGGCCTTTTTTTCGTATTTATTATTTCTTTTGTCTTATGCAAACAGTGCTATGTTTCGCTGTTCGTTATCTTCCATCTTCTGCTTCTGCATAGCAGTCTGATAAACATCCAGAGCCTGCTTTGTTCTTAGCTGCTGATATGCTTCTACCGCTCTGTCTTCTTCCTTGTCCATCTGATAACCGTCAAGTTCAAGTGCAGCATGTGAATTGTATGTAAGCGCATGCTCTATTCCATTAGTTTGCGCACCTGCCGCTGATCTCTGTGAGCTTACTTTTTCAAGAGCACTATCTATCTTGCTCATATCAAAGTCGCCGGTAACATCATAGTCTTCAATGCCCAAGGCAGAAGTCATTGAATTATGAGTAGAAACATTTGCTGTAGATCCGTTTGAATCGGCAGCTACCGTCAATTCACCTTCATTATCAAGAAGACTCTTTTCATTAAACGTGGTGTTCTTTGCAATGTCATTAATGCCTTCTTTATACTGATCTACCTGGCTCTGAATAGATTCTTTATCCTCATCTGAAAGAGTTCCGTTGATCGCTTTGATAGACAATTCCTTAATCTTCTGAAGATAATCCTGAATACCTTCCAAAGCTCCGTCTTCTACATTTAAAGCTGACTTAGCTGAAGTTAAATTCTCACTTCCTGCATTAAGTCCGTTTTCCTGAGCCTTTGTCTTTTCCTGGATAGCAAGTCCCGCTGCATCTTCAGATGCTTTATTGATTGTGCCTCCACTTGCAATTGTTCCATATGCTGAATATGCGGAATATCCGCCGACAGATGTTATGCTGCTCATATTTGCCTCCTTACACTGTAAACGTGCATCCTTGCAAAGCTTCCCTGCCGATTTCGTCGCATCCCTGCATAGCTTCCCTGCAAATATAAACCACATCCTTGTGTTTTTCTTGCCCTCATATTAGCATCCAAGCTTTGGAAATATTATAAAAAAAGAATTAAAATAAGGCCGAAACGAACCTTTATTTCAATTCTTTTTTTCTTTCTGACAACAAAAATGCATTTTAATAAATATACATATTTTTTCCCCAAATTGTTCACTTTTTGAACACATTTTAGGTTTAACATTTAAATCAAGTTAGTGATGCAGCTCGGCTCACGATTCAATCGTGGCCAAATCACTATCTCCCCCTCATAAGAAAATCGCAGGCACTCACGTCCCCCCGTGGGTGTTTTTGCGTTATAAAAAAAATTTTTAAAAAAAAATTTTTACTCCCCTGTCTCAAATGAATTCATTGAATCTATAAGTGTATCGCTATATTTCCCATACATTTGTATAAGTTCCATTGTTTCTTCTACTGACAGATTCTCACTGACATATTTCATGATAGCCTCTTTGTCTCCGCTGTTTACATATCCCATGACTTCTGTGACTGTCTCAGCGTCCATGTGGTTCTCGATTATTCCGGCAACCACCTCTTTATCTTCATCGGTCATGGACTCCAAAACTTTTTTAATCTCTTTATTATCACCCGCTATCATCTCTGGATCTGCCAGGATCATTTCAACAGTTTTTTCGGCAGCAACATGTGAGACTTTCTTTTTCATAAGAGGCAGAGCAAAATTTATGAACAATAAAATAACTACTCCCAGAACAACAATAGAGAACATAAGTCGCCCAAATCCTGTATTTTTGTTCTGTTTTGTAGAAATATTATTAACATTTTTACGATTGTTTTTTGACATTTTTTCTACTTCTCCTAACATTTTTTAAAAATACGTTATATTTCTTTTAGAGTTCAGTCACAATTTGTCTATATGTTGACGGTATTATAAACCTATCAGAAGGATACACCTTCTGAACCCCCAACAATACTTTTTTTCATACACGGGTTGTCTGGTTCCCCACTAGGCAACCCCTCCTCCCAAAATCAAACCGCCTTTACTTTGAAGGCGGTTATTTTTATTTCCTTTCAGCATACTTTATAAAATCGTCTATTGCAACAGGCTTTGAAAAATAGTAGCCTTGGAAAAGATCACAGCCCATTCCGGTAAGAAGTTCCAGCTGATCTTTGCTTTCCACTCCCTCCGCTATTACAACCATATCCAGCTTCTGTGCCATATTTATTATATGTTCAAGTATTATGTCAGCTCTTTTCTTATCTCCGGTATTTGATAAAAACTTCATATCAATCTTAAGCACATCCACCTGAAAATCCTTAAGCAGATTTAGAGATGAATATCCGGAGCCAAAATCATCCATTTCAACGATGAATCCTTTTTTGCGCAAGTTTTCCATCTGCTCAATGACTCTTCCCACATTGGAAGCCACAGCAGTTTCTGTAATCTCAAGATTAAGCTTTTTAGGCGAAATATCATATTTTTCTACGAGTTCCGTAAATACAACCTCAATATCAAGAAACTGAAGATCCTTGGGAGAAATATTTACTGATATTCTGTATTTTTCTTTATCAGTGCCTTTCCAAAGGCTTAGCTGTCTTGCAGCCAGTTCCCATACGTAACTGTCCAGCTTATAAATTAAATTGGCATTTTCCAAAACACCGATAAACATTCCCGGCGGTATAATACCTTTCGTGGGATGTATCCATCTCGCAAGAGCTTCTCCGGATATCACGGAGCCGTCTCTTTCAACTTGGGGCTGCAAAAAAATATGAAACTCTCCGTTCTTTATTGCCATATTAAAGCTGTTTATGATCTCATTCTCACGAAGAGTCGTATTCATCATCTCCTGGTTGTAATAGGCAATGGTGAACTCTTTGCTGTCGGATATCGTTTCCATGGCCATTCGGGCCTTATCCAGCATCTCATATATTTTCTCATGACGATTCTCTATCTCATAAATTCCCAGTTGGAACTGAAGTCTGTATATACTGTTGTCAAGAAGGCTTGCAACTTCATGGATTCCATCAATAAAGCGCTGCCGGTCAAAATCTTTTTTTCTCATAAGAAGAACAAATTCATCAGAGTGCGTTCTGGCGAAAATGTCACCCTCCCGACACCATGAGTCCAATGAGCTTGCAATATAGCGCAAAATCTCATCCCCCTTATCCATTCCAAAGAGCTGGTTAAGGAGCTTGAATTTCTTGATATTGGAGCAGATGATATAGTATTTCTCGTCGGGATTATTAATTAGAACAGCTCTGGCAGCTTTGCTAAAGCCCTCTTCATTATAGATTCCTGTAAGCGAATCATGAGTCTGCCTGAATCTTGCACCTCCGGTGTTTAAAGCTTCATCGGTTATATCCCAGACAGCAAGGCATGAACCTATGATTTCATTCTTGAATGTGTCAATTGCCGGCATTAAATGAAGCTCATACAGGCTCTCTTTTCCATCATGGTTAAAGAACTGACTCCATACGTTATTGGATCTGAACATATTGCTCTCCACCAGCCATGCATTAAGAAAATCCTGCATCTTGTTCAGTTCATTGGCTATATGGAACATCTTGAAAGCTTTTTTGTTTGTGTAAATGCAGTTCCCATCGCCGTCAAGGCAGATAATCCCTATCTCGGAATCTAAAAGTGCCTGGGAAATAATGTTGTCACTGATTGTTTTATTCCCCACGATGCTGACATATAGTGCCTCTTCATTGCTGTCAATACACGCAATGAGATCGTCTTCACTTTCGTCTTCTTTTCTTTTGCCAAAAGAAACCAATTCTATAGCATAGGAATTACTTCTGACTCCTTCTAAGCTAACCGGTGCCGGTATGGAAATCACATGACATTCCACTCCATCACGGATTTCAGTTTTTTCCTGTACCCTGTTTCTGACAACTGCCTGATAGCTTGTGCAATCACTGCACCTCTCACATTTGCCCCAATAGGTATAGCAGAGATCCCTTACTGTTTTATCCTGATCCTGCGCAGTATCGATGACATGGCATAATCCGGGTTCGACTATTCTCACCACGTCATACATACCCTGCATTTTATTAACATATTCTTTTAGTTTCTGAACACTGATAGCCATATTGACACCTGAGAAAAGCTTCAAAACGCATTATCGAAAAAAAGACAATAAATTACCTAATAACATTGTAATACTTATATGCTGACCATAATTGAAAGTTTTTATAAACTTTTGCTTTCATCTTTTCTCCAAATTATTAACTGCTATGTTATAATTTTTAGTATATTTATGTATGCTGCAATGCGGCGGAATGGAGAACGGTATGTATAAAGATGGTAAGATTTGGGTGGCTAACAACGATAAAGGGGAAAACATTTTTCTTTTGCCAAAAATGGCTAATCGACACGGTCTTGTAGCCGGTGCTACGGGAACAGGTAAGACTATTACTTTAAAGGTTCTTGCAGAGTCATTCAGTGACATGGGAGTTCCTGTTTTTCTTGCAGATGTAAAGGGTGACCTTTCAGGAATGGTAAAAGAAGGTGCTGACTCCGAGGATATGCAAAAGCGCATCAAGAAATTCGGTCTTGAAGAAGCAGGCTTTGACTATCAGAAATATCCTGCTACTTTCTGGGATGTGTTCGGAGAAAACGGTATTCCGCTACGCACCACTATTTCCGAAATGGGTCCGCTTCTCCTTGCAAGAATCCTTGGACTTAACGATCTGCAGAGCGATATTCTTTCCATAACATTCAAAATTGCTGATGACAACGATCTTCTTTTAATCGATACAAAAGACCTAAAGTCGATGCTTAATTATGTCTCTGAGCACAACAAGGATTTTGCCGAATCCTACGGAAATATCAGCAAAGTTTCTATAGCAGCCATCGTCAGGGCAATTGTAGCTCTTGAAATGGCAGGAGGCGACAAGTTCTTTTTCGAGCCTGCTCTCAATATCAAAGACTGGTTTACAACAGGTGATGGCGGTAAGGGCATGATCAACATCCTTGACAGCACAAGCCTTATCAATAATGGCAAACTATATGCAACTTTCCTTCTTTGGATGATGTCAGAGCTCTTTGAAAATCTCCCTGAAGTAGGCGACCTCGACAAGCCCAAGATGGTATTTTTCTTTGACGAAGCGCACCTTCTGTTTGACGATGCTCCAAAGCTTTTAATGGATAAGATTGAGCAGGTTGTTAAGCTCATCAGGTCAAAAGGCGTCGGTATTTACTTTGTTACTCAGAATCCAAGAGATATTCCGGATGGAGTTCTGGCACAACTCGGAAATAAGATCCAGCACGCTCTCCACGCTTACACACCTTCAGATATGAAGGCTGTCAAGGCCGCTGCCGATTCCTTTAGAGAAAACCCTGAGTTCAAGACAGTTGATGTCATTCAGGAGCTGGGAACAGGTGAAGCAATCTGCTCCTTCCTTATAGAAGACGGAACACCTTCTGTTTGTGAGAAAGTAAAGATTCTGCCTCCGCAGAGTCTTATGGGAAGTATCGATGCTTCTACTCGTGAAAAAGAGATCAGGCAAAGCGTTCTGTACAGCAAATACTATGAGCCTGAAGATCCCGATTCAGCTTATGAATTCCTCCAGAGAATGGGAATCGAAGAAGCTGAAGCTGCTGCCAAGGCTGCAGAGGAAGCTGCAAATGCAAAGCTAAAGGAAAAAGAAGAAGCTGCAGCTGCTAAGGCAAAAGAAAAGGAAGAAGCCGCTGCTGCAAGAAAGAAGAAACAGACCGCCAAAACTATCGGTAATTCCGTTGTGGGAACCGTTGGACGTGAAGTCGGAAAATCTGTCGGCGGTAAGTTTGGAAAGTTTGGTAAGACTCTTGGTGGAAACCTCGGTGCAAGCCTTGGAAGAGGAATTCTTTCAACACTGTTTAAGCTGTAATTTAAGGATATCTTTCAAAACCAAAATGCCTTGTTGTTGCGATTTTTATTGCAGCGACAAGGCATCTTTTATGCGGTTGTTGGTGATGCAAAACTCAATCGTGTTTTTCAAAATAAGCAAATGCAATGGCTCCCGGGCCTGCATAGGTTACGATCGTTGCACCAACCTCAGCCCCGTGGAAAATCATCGTAAGTTCGTCCGTAATCATGCTCCTGCCATGAAAATGAATCCTCACTTTTACGGTCTGCGTTTGAGAGTATTTCTGAAAATCTTGAGTCAGTAAGTATTCTTCTGAACAGTCCATGGCAGCCGTCGGAAACATCGCGCCAGGTGGCATCAAAATCTCCTGTATACCATGGGTCTGCAACATCCGCACTGTACCCCGTTCTATATTCCTTGCGGTTATCCGCAAAATCCAGCATCTTAAATATTTTCCCCTCAGGATCTCCGCCATAAATCCTGGTCATGTTCCTTATATTTGCTGAGTCCATGCCTATCAGGAAATCAAACTTGTCGTAGTCACTCTTCGTTGTCTGCCTTGCTCTCTTGTCTTTTACTCCGAGCTCATTTTCCGGCGTTCCAATTCCATTCTGCATTAGCTTCGCTTTCGCCGGCGGATATATGGGATTACCCACTCCATGCCAGATTTCTTCGGTACTTGTGGCTGCAGATTCTATATAAAAAGCCTCCGAAAGTCCCTGTTTATTCACTATGTCTTTCATAATAAACTCACCAATCGGCGATCTGCAGATATTGCCGTGGCAGACAAAAAGTATTCTTATCATTGATTATAGCTCCTTGAAATTCTTTGATATTCCATGTAATGCGCACCGTTGCGGAATAAAAAAAGTGTTCATATATCACGGTGACAGAACTATAATATCACAGTTTGTGTAATAAATAGGAATATCTGGGAAAATCATGGCCATGAAAAGTAGTCAAAAAGTAGTAAGGCAGATTTTTGATTCTGAGATATTCTGATAAATGAAAAAGAGGCTGTCCATTTGGGCAGCCTTTTAAAATATTATATTCTCTTTTTACTTATGCCCTTGATAAATGTCTTCTTAAGCTCATTCGGCTTATAGAAGAATTGCTGTTCTCCCTTGCTCAATCTTTTTTCATCTCTTTTGATTTGAAGAAGGTCGATAGTACACAGGAAATCAGCAGCCTGCAAAAGTCGATATTTCTGCGGTTCTGCTTTCCTGAACTCAACATTTGATAATTGAATAGAAAAGATTGCATTAAGTATTGAGCCCAGTTCCCTCTGCCCATTATCATAATATACAATTACCTTATCATATTCATTAAGGTAATCCATATGCTCTGCAAGCATAGCATTTATGGCCTTTCCAAGCTTACCAGAAAGCTGCACTCTATCGTTAGCTTCTTTTCTCTTGATGGCCACAGTACAAAAATATATTGGGCACTTCATTACAAAATTGAACATCTTGTAAATCAACTGCCTTCTTTCATCTAGTGATAATCTCTCGTGTCCCTGGATTCTCCAAAATCACCTGATTCATCTATAAAAACGCTAAGTTCCTTCATCGTAGTAAACTCCAAAAAAAATGACGGGAAATTCTTCCCGCCTGCGGTGATCCAAAGAGCTTTCGCCCAGATCAATATTATAGTAGCATAAATCGGCTATTTTTTCAACTTTTTTGTAAGGGATTAGTGGTGTGAACGATGCGGGAACTTTAGGACGATGTATCATTTTATCCAAGCAAAACCGCGTTAAAGAAGTCTTTTTCTCTCTAAAGAGCAGTCATAAGAAGTCCCACAGCAAGATATGAAACAAAACCTGCGCCTGCGATAATCGCAAGTATAAATACATTATTCCACTGTGATGTGATCACAGCCAATAATACACATATACCAATAAAGTCAAAAAAGATGCCTGCTATACGACAGTAAACCTTGGCTGCTCCATTGGAAACCATGCACAGTGATCCAAAAATCACTACCATCAACGCTACAACAATCTTTGAAATCGTCTTAATTATCATGGCCAATCCTTCCTTTCTGCTTTTCATTAGCAACTTTATATGCAATAAGACGAAGTACGTATTCCGGCATCTTTCTCCTGCCAAGTTCCCACTCCTGCATTGTTCTATATAGGACACCAAGCCATGTCGAAAACTCGTTGCGACTCATACCGGACTGTTCCCTTATGACTTTAAATGCATAAGCCATCTTCCTTCGCTCAGCATCAGTATCACCTTTCCCGGACTTCTCCACTTCTATCTGAATACCTTCACCATCATAGATTTCCTTTTCCATAGGCTACTCCTTTCTGTGTAGTCAATGACTACACGTCAAGGTATAAAAAAGGCCCCTACAGATCATGTCCTTTGAAGCCTTTTGTAATGAAACTGATGCAGACCAGAGTTAGGAGGAAGCCTGAATCAGCATACTCTCATATGATAGTTCTTTTCTATTAAGGGTATCAGTCACAATATGCACACTACTTGCCTAAAAATCGTATTTTTCTATCTTCTACGGGTATGTCTTCTCCGCTTTTCTCTATTTGCATCTCTGCGCATAATAACAATAGCACTCTCAAGATTTTTGTTCTGCTCTCTTAATGACTCTATCCTTTACATTTTATCTTGTGATTATATTGCGTTAATGAATGGTTAACATTTCGATGATACAATGTTATTTGTATTATTATTGCTGTTAAATAGAAAGTGTTATCATGCCCGGACATTAGTGGAATATCCTTTTATTGAGTTTCTTAAGAAAGAGTGATCATGAAAAGAAGAAATGAATTGGTTCGTTCAAGCATAAAGCAGGCAGTTTGCATTGTCATCCTAGTGCTTTTTGTGTTTTTCTCTATTGCTTCCGGCAATCAGACCCAAAATACAGATGCCTCCATTCTTACAGGCATCAACGAAGGCTGGATCGATGAAAACGGCCAGGCAGTGGATCTTTATAATCTTGCTCCCGGAAACCATACTGTCACATTGGATATCAGCAAGCTAAGCACTGAAGGTATGTCAATTTGCTTTAAATCGATTGATACGGATTTTAAAGTATATGCATCGAATGGTCTTATTTACGATTATAATCCTGAGATACCAAGGCATTTAGGTATTTCATACGGTATGCAATATTATACCGTTGCAATTCCTGATGAAAGCTCATTTATAAGTCTGTACATAGAACCTGTATTCTCAGACGCGCCTGCTGCCATAAGAGATATAGCTATTATGGAGGCCGGACAGTATATGACAAATGTCTTTAAAAGAAATCTCTTTTCTTTTGGACAAGGCCTGACAACCATAGTTGTTGGGATTCTATTTATTATTGCAGGAGTAACCGGTCAAATCGTTATGAAATCAACAGGCATTGATTTCATATCTTTTGGTATAACCTGTGCGATGGTCGGCTTTATTGGTTTTAATGATACGCTTCTTCTACAGGTACTGACAGGTCGCCCTGATCTCATCAGGGTTACAGAATATATGTGTCTTGCGTTTATACCATTACCTGTGCTTTCATTTTTCTCCAGTACAACCGGAAAGTCACATTCAAAGATTTTATCCGGCATGTTTGCAGTATGTCTTTTGAATTTCTTTCTTCAGACTGGATTGACACTGAGCCGGTTATCAGACTATTACTACCTTGTGTATATTTCTCAATTTATTATATTGATCTGTTTTCTCATTGTTGTAGTGATTGTATTTAAAGCTATACGTCAGGGTCTGATCAGGCAGACATTGCTCCGCAGTGTTGGACTGGGACTGTGTGCCTGTATTTTAGGTGTAATAATTGATATGTTCCGCTTTCACTTTTTTCAGAGTTACGGCAGTTTAACTTTTACACGCTTTGGAGTGCTGCTGTTTACTGCATTTATGGGAATATATCTATATAAGGATCACATAGATTCTTTGAAAAAAAAGCAGCGTGACAGTGTTGTATTTGCATCCGAGGTATCTGAGGCTTTTGCCAAAGTCATAGATATGAAGGATAAATATACCAACGGTCATTCGGAAAGAGTTGCAAAATATACAGCTATGATCGCCAAAGAGATGGGATATGACAATGAAACTGTAGAAAAGTATTACCGCATCGGCCTGCTGCATGATGTTGGGAAAGTTGGAGTTCCCAAGGCTGTGCTGAATAAGCCGGGAAAGCTTACAGATGAAGAATATGACATAATTAAATCGCATACTTTAAAGGGATATGAGGTGCTAAAAGATATTAGTATTGTACCTGAACTTGCAGTAGGTGCACTGGCTCATCATGAAAGACATGACGGAAAAGGCTATCCCAATGGACTTTCAGGCGATGAAATCCCGCAGGTTGCACGAATTATCGCGGTGGCAGACAGTTTTGATGCTATGTATTCTGACAGGCAATACCGTAAGCGCATGGAGTTTGAGAAGGTGTTGTCAATAATTCGGGAAGTCTCCGGAACCCAGCTTAATCCTGAAGTGGTTGATGCATTTTTCAGACTCGTTGATAAAGGTAAAATAAAAGCCGCAGATGCGCCTGCCCCCATCTTAAACGATGAGACGCTTAATAATACCAATTAGCGGTAGAATCCCCCTCTCGCTACTAAAAAAGGAAAGCATTCGTTGCTTTCCTTTTTTGCATTCTGACTCTCTGGTAACACTATCATTAACAACAACGCTGGCAAGCTGGAAATCAAAAGGATTCTTTCTGATCAGATCATCAACAAATGCCATCTGAAATGCCGGTCTGAGCACTCCTCTCACAGAATGAATTGTACTATATCCCCGTCCCTTCTTCTGGAGATCAATGTCCAGGTTCAGAAGCCTGGATTTTGGTCTGGTCACAAAGATGTAGGCTGCAGGCTACTGACCGAGTTGTAACGTCTATTTCCGCAGCGCCCTGTAGGTCTCACTGTAGAGCTTTTTTCTTCCGCTGGTGAGCAGATATTCTATCTCACTGCAGACTTTTTTATCAGCAAACAGACCGGCGGCAAAAGGGGCGTACCTACTCCCTGCGCCGTCTGTCAGTTCTTTTATGACTTCGGTGAAGGTCTTTTCCGTATTGTAGCTTCTTCCCACAGAATCCGTCGCCGCATCAAGTGAATCCGCAATGGAAACTATGTCTATCACGGTCTTGTAGGGGCTTTTGAAGGTGTCAAAATTCATGGGATACCCGCGGCTGCAGTCGTACCACAGATGGTGTCCCTTAATGACATCCGCATATTCACGGGTAGAGTGGTGCTCTTTGGCGATCTTTGCCCCGGTCACGGGGTGACTTTTGATAAGGGAAAACTCGTCGTCAAGCAGGTTTCTGCCGTACATGGAGATGGTATCTATGATAAGGAGCTTGCCCATGTCGTGGCACAAGGCGGCGTTATAGGTATAGCGCACGATTCTGTCCCGGCTTTCCGATACGTCTTTTTGGCAGGCGCACCCGGGGAAGGCGATAAAGAGCTCGGGCTCCATGCGGATAAGGTGTCTGGCTATACACTCAGACAGCCTTGCAACCATATTGCAGTGGATATAGGTTGGCGGATGGACCGCGGCGAAGGCATCAATACAGAAGTCCTTCATGCTCCTTATCCCCGGAACCTCCTTGTAATAGATGGGAAAATTGGAAAAAAGTGTGACACACTTCATGTACACTGAGCTTCTTTTGGGAATATCATATATATACTTGAGAGTTGATTTTTCTATCTCACGGTATCTGTCAAAATCTTCTTCGGTGAGTTCAAGTCCTGTCATCTTCACAACGCTCATGTAGAGCGACGGGGTGTCAAGATTCTTGTTGACACCTGTCACGGAGTAATCGGCCGGATTCCTGTTTTCATATGCGCTGTAAAATTTCTCACAGGCCTCCCTTGCCGAGGTATATCCGGCAAGAACAGAGGACAGATATAACAGATCCTCCTCCTGCTCGATGTTAACTGATGATGTTATAAACTCATTGTCGCAGTGCTTCAAAAAGTCGATGGCCTTACGGGCATAATCATAGACCCTTGCGGCGATGTGCTTTGGTATATAGGAATAGGCAAAAAAGCTGCCGTAATAATATATTCTGAATTCATAGGCATCCCATTCATAGTCCGGAAGGGCATTGTGATAGAAGGGATCATTAAAGACTTCAAGTGAGTCATCTATAATGGAGAGCGCCTCTTCCCACCACTCATCGGGCATCGGGAAGGCGGTACTCTCATAGAGAAGGGCGCCAGAGAGTGATCCCAAGAGGACATTGGCCTTTGCCTCATCGCTTAGAGAGGTGAACTTGTCTTTTCTTAAAAAGAGTGAGAGAAGGTTCCTGTTCTCTATGGCTTTTTTCCTGATCTCATGGAGCTCTTCATTGTCAAATCTTGTCAGTGCGGAGAGCATGAAATAATCCTGACGTACCTTTTTGGCCATGGCATTGATACGGACATTCTCATCGGTCTGCCCGCCCTTTTCGATATCCTGCTCAAACAGGAATGAGTTTATGACCACCGCCAGATGAACGTCGACCTCCTCCAGAGAATCATCGTTCATAAGAAGATCCATGAAGCTCACAAGGAGATTCCTGGCATCGTCAGTAAGCTCTTCCTTGCCCATGAGAAGAGGCCTTATAAAACCGTCTATGAGAGACCTGTTCTCCTGCGCAAGAAGACCTATCCGGCTGAAATTATCCTCAAGGACGGCGGAATACTCGTCGGGACCTGAAATATCACTGATCTCGGGTGTGGAAAGTCTCCGTATCCTCTTGATGTGATCCACGTAGTCTTTGAATTGTTTAAGAATATCTTCTCTTGTCATCAGATCATCCCCGTTTTTGCGAAAAAGCATGCACACACCTAATATAATTTTATAGCAGGACAGCGAACTAATCAAAGCATAAAACTTACGGAATTATTAACCTAACCGTTTATATATTTGAAAGTTATACCTTTTTCGTCCCTCATTTTTTTTACTAATTCTTGAGGTGACAACTTTGGTTTGTCTTGTTCATTTTCATAATCTCCTTCGGGCTTTTTTACCGCCCTCACCCATACACACAGAATACCGCAGACGCCGTCACAAAAATATCGAAAAAAATATCAGAAAAAAAGAATCAGCCTTAATTCAGGCTGATTCTCATGGGTTCTTCAGTGATTACCAGACGACAATTCTGTCTTCCGGCGCAAGATACATTCCGTCTCCTTCCTTAACATCATAGGTCTCATAGAATTCGTCAAACTGCTGGACGACCGTGTTGACTCTGAGATAGGCAAGCGGATGCGGGTCATCCTTCAGGATCATCATATCCCGCTTATAGCTGGAATCGATCCGCCACAGCCATGCATAGGAACGGAAGAACTCATCATAATCGAAGTTTTCCTGTTTTTCCGCGAGTTTCAGCGT
Organism: Butyrivibrio sp.; assembly: GCA_015056585.1. Lineage (GTDB taxonomy): Bacteria > Bacillota > Clostridia > Lachnospirales > Lachnospiraceae > Butyrivibrio. Next base: position 54,859 of record SVFZ01000079.1, read on the forward strand.
TGCCTGCATGCCGGTGATATCCGCGGTGGCTTCAGCCGAAATCATCGAACCGTTGGCCTGTACGCCTTCGCAGATTGTGATTCCGTCATAGAAGTCCACTACCTTCTGAACCCTCTTCCGGAATTCTTCAAGGTCTTCTTCCTTCCACCAGTCTTTCACTTCGCCTTCTTTTGTAATGCGGGCTCCGTTTTCATCGAAGCAATGGCTGATTTCATGGGCAAGCACGGTTCCGACGACTCCGTACAGCTCTTCCGTGCTCATATCCGGAGAATATCCGCCGTCTTTCAGAATTCCCAGCGTAAACATCAGACCGTCAAATTCCGGGAATGCTCTGGCATTATCCTCCAGCGTTGACATGACAGACCATGCATATTCATCCGGTATGATTTCCTTTCCGACCAGTGAGGCAGCATTCAGCTGCTGGTATCGGTCCGTTTCCAGAGCGATTTCGGCAAAATTCATGCCGTCAAAGCTCAGATCTTCATATTCTTTCAGATGTTCCGGGCAGACGGCAAACAGCTGCATTGCGTCGACTTTATCGAGCACCTGTACTTTTGTTTCATCGCTCATCCATTCCGCTTCGGAAATCATGTCATGGTAAATCGCTTTGAATTCACGGAAGAAATCCAGCATGGTATCCCTGAGTTTCGTCTGGTCATACCGGGCAAGATATGCATTGTCAACCGCTTCGGGCAGATGATACTTCAGTTTATTGAATACAACGTGGTGATCCTCCGGGCGTTCGAAATCCGGATCTTTCAGAGCATTTTCGGATGTGAGATAGGATTCCTCGTCACATGTCCAGCCGAACGCGAGCAGATAGGTAATCAGATGATAGGCTTTCAGCTGTTCCAGGTGTTCTTCGGTATAATAATCACCGAGCAGCCGCATATATGCTTCACTGGTATAGTAGTATTCTTCCGCATTTCCGTACCCGCGGGCTTCGGCAATCCTTTTGAACGGATAATTCTTCATCCATTCCTGAATCTGATCCGCTGAAGCATACAGACTGACGGCATCCTCTTCATAAGTATGCAGCGTCAGATCCATCAGCGATTCCAGTTCCGGACACATGGCCGTCTCCGCTGCGATGCAGTTTTCGAATGCCTGTACGGCATCTGCTTCACTCCAGCCGAGTCCGGTCAGATAGTGCACGGACTCCGCTTTAAACTCATCGTATTTCAGCTGGGTGTCCTCACTCCTCGTTTCGGCATCATACTCATGCGGATCCTGAAGCAGAAGCTCTCCCCATCCGCGGAAATAGACTGCAGCGGTGTAATTATGCGAGCGGCCGTATTCCTGATAGTTTACATATCTCAGCAGCAGAGGAACATTGATGCTGCGGGAAGGATCCGACAGGAATTCGGTCAGTTCATCGAGCGTCGATATGCCGCGGATATCTTCCACGACGGCCCGGAGCGGCTCCAGACCTGCTTTGTTTCTGGTATCCCAGTCGGTAAAGGCACGGTAATACTGCTGGACAAGCTGCTGGGCATGGTTGTCGGAATGATCATCTTGCATCACTTCCAGCATTTCGTCCGCAATCTCCTTGGAGGTATTTTTCTTTTTCCCGCCGTTCTTCATATCCATATGGAAGTCATAGTTGACATACAGATAATAATTATCCTTCGGCGAGAGCTCCATCCCTTCGGTGATATTCTCCTTCATCTGGGAATCCGGCCATGGCCATCCGCCCTTGGCTTTCTCGATATCCTCCGGTGTGCTGATGTCTGTCTCATCGGTCATCTCAGGTTCCTGCGACGGGACGGAGACTGTTTCTGAAGCGGCTGTACTTTCGGGTGTCTTTACAGGTTCTGTCTGCGTTGCAGGCGCACTGCATCCGGTACACAGACAGAAGGCAGTCAGGAATGCAAAAAACGATCTCGGAAGATGCTTCATTTCTTCTTTCCCCCTTTTTCTATATTATGTTTTTCGGATTGATGTATATCTTTATACGGATTGACGTATATCTTTATAGTACCCCACATTTGCCGGCTGTTCAATCGCCAAAAAATGACCTGGATATTTCTGATTTCCGGTCATTTTATCAGACAATGTTTCAGATAGTTTCACTCCTGCGGAGCGAAATAATGGTTCACGGCAAAGGCAAAGTGCCGGTGGAAGCGGCCGATAGCAATCCGTGAGAGTTCATGATTCCGGATCTATCATGTCAAATGCATGATACATGCCCGGATATTCATCCATCTCAATGGTATTCCCTGCTTCCCTCATGCGCCGCACGAATTCCTTTGTTTCTTCATAAAACGGTTCCGCACCTCCGACAAAGGTGTAGGCCGGCGGCAGATCCGCAAGATTCTGCGTTCTCAGAACCGCGGCGTATCCCGGAACTTCTCTGTCCCACGCTCTGTCGAGGTACATCTTCCAGCCGAAGTGATTCCGCTTTGTGTTCCAGATTTTAGCATGATTGTCCTTCGAGGATTCCGTATCGTAATTGGCTATCATCGGATACAGCGGCATCTGATAAGCGATCTTTACATCACCGTGATCGCGGCATAGAGACACACTGCGGCACACAGTCCCCCGCCCGCACTTTCGCCGCCGCACATGATCTGATCACTGCGGATATTCAGTTCACCACTATGTTCCTTCATCCACACCAGGGCTCCGCGGCAGTCTTCCAGAGCCGCCGGATAACGGTGAAACGGTGCCAGCGCATAATCCGGAGAAACGACCACGGCGCCATGGTCTCTGACCAGCTCCGCGGCCCGTCCATAGGAATGTTCATTTCAGTATATCACACTTTGATTGTATTCAAAGTTTTTTGAGTAACTACCGTTCTGATAGTCTTACGTCATCTTATTTTCTTGATATTATTTGATTAATCTATTTGACGATGAAGCCACAGGCCCTGTATTTATGCTTGTTTACGGGAGAACAAAAGGTTCAAGTCCCCCTCTCACAAAAAAGGGGCTGTCGCTCTAGCAGTTCAAGATGATTAAATCATCAGGGCGAGGCCCCTTTTTCCAGTATACTTTATCTTCTATTCATTCTCACCATTAGGGGCATATTTCAATATGTCTCCGGGTTCGCACTCAAGCGCT
>SVFZ01000080.1 GCA_015056585.1 Butyrivibrio sp.
CAGGACTAAGCAGAGTGCTTTTTCTCATAAAAAGCCTGATACCACCTTCGCAGAAAGCTGCAACTATCTTTACTATGGCTGCAAGCATTATTGATTTGGACAAAAAATGGTTCTTTGTGTTAAGGTACATTTCATACTCCGTTCTTGTTTTACACTCCCGCAAACCTGTTAAGAATAATATATCATAAAAACCATAACCCTTGCCTTATCTGCTTTTGCGCTGCTTGAAAATTTTTTTAAAAAATTCTCCTTGCATTTTTATAATTGATGTGTATAATAAAACTTCGTCGGTAATCAACCGGCACTTATCACGAGAATTCTCTCGATGATTTTCCAGTTATTTATTGTATTTTTTAAAGCGTGCATGGCAATTTGCAGGAGCTTTCTTGTCTTTTTTGCTGTGCACAAGTATGCAAAAAAGGAGAAAAGATGAAACTATTTAGGAAGAAAGACAAAACAAACAATTCGCTTATGACTCTTTTAAAGAAGCTTAAGCGCCATGACACAATGGTGGTAGCAATAGCGGTGGTTATTGCGCTCATGCTTTGCGGAGGCCTTATCTATATCAGCACGCCTGTGGTGGCAGCAGAAGCCAAAGAAGAGTTTATCGAGAGTGAAAGGGAAAATAACGAGCTGACAAAAGAAAAGCTTCAGGAAATCAGGGACTATCTGGATGAACTGGACAAGGTTGTCACAAATAATCAAAACAGTTTAAGCAGCATCAATGAAAAGACCGGGAGTCTTAATACAAAAGATGCGCTTGAAAAAAGCACTGACCATCTTCACACACAGTCAGAGAAGATCAAATCAGATACAGAGAAGCTTATTGTGGAGACCGAGAGGATCACAAATACAATAGATGAAAAGGTGACAGCTCTTGACGGCAAACTGGGAGAAGTCCATAAGGACATCGAAAGTACCGCCACAAAGATTGAGGAACTGGAAAAAGAGTTTTCGGAAAGTAGCAAGCGCGATGCAGATGAAATCAAAAAGAGCTTTGACCAGGTTGGAAGTGATCTTGAGAAGATCCAGAAGCAGTATGAAGAAGCTTCCAAGCAGGCAAAATCTTTGAGCGATGAGCTTTCAAAACAGATGAAGGATCAAAATGATGCCCTTTCAAAAGTCGTTGAAGGGAAGTATACAGATCTTTTGGCAAAGCTGGATGAAATGTATAGAAACATGGAGTCCTTTAATACAAGCGCCTTTGAAGGCTTCAGAAATGATATAAATGCGCTGAGCAGCAGCCTTACAAAGCAGATTGAGGACATAGATCAGGATATCCTCGATTACAGCACTACGGTCAACAATAAGTTTGATGAGATGAACAGTTCTGTTTCAAATAAGTTTGACACAGTGAACAATAAATTTGAGACCATCAACAACAATGTGGTGACGGACATTGACGAACTGAGAAACTTTATTCAGGGAGAGATGAACGGCTTAAATGGCCAGCTTCAACAGGTTTTTCAATCAGTGAGTGATGGAAAAAAGCTTTTGGCATCCACATTGCTCACTAAGGGTGTAAACATCAGAGAGGATGCCACTTTTTATGAGATAAGCAAGGCTATTGAAAGCATTGAGAGTAAAGTAATCATTGAGAAGCTTGAGGGATCCGTGGTTTATGACAGGCATTATCATACAGGAGCAAACGGAGAAAGAATTGATGAGACAATCGTAGGAACGGATCAAAAAGGCGGGTGCTTCACCACACCTGTATATCATACTCACGTTTCAAGCTGCTACAGGACAAGCAGTCATCTTGTGTACAGCACTGCAGCCAGAACTCATATTGTCTCTCCGGCAGGTGATATAAACGGTGTTAGTGCATATAACTATAAATGTGACAACTGTGGTGCAACTTTTAGAGGTACAAACGGGTGGCACAATGAAAGTGCAAATAGTATGGATCAGGTCAGGGCAAGAGGGGGAGAAAACGTAAGAACTGTATACAATACTTCCATTGTCTGTGGAAAAAACAGTTCGACTATCGATGGGTATGCGCCTTCTTGCGGATATCTGATTGGGCAGATCCTTGCTGCGCACATTGATTACAGTGGAAATAAGAATATATCTCCGGAGGCGGCAGCCAGTATAGGGACATCACATATTGCAGTTACTTCGTCAAAGAACCTTGCAGGCAGAACCATGATCGATCTTGACAGCCTGATGGCGGACTTTGAGGGAGTGAGCATCCCTTCCGGTCAGGGATTACCTGCAGGAGAAAAAATACATATCCACGAGGGAGGGAACTTTTTTGACGAAAATTGTCCTGATTGCATAAAAAATGATGCAGTAACTGCAGCTCATGTCAATGAACAAAATGCTCCTCATATGGAAGAAAAAGCTGGTCCTGATAAAAACAGTTCATTCCAAAATCCTGCAACGCCTGTAAATGGTGGAAATTCGGAAAACGGCTCAGATAGCAATAATGCTGAAAGTTTAGGAAATATGGGGAAAACAGGAAGTGCAGAAAAGGCAGCAAATACAGCAGGCAGCAATCCTGCTGTGGCGGGAGATAAGGCTACGCAAAAAGCAGCAGAAAAAACTTCGGAAATAAATCAGTCTTCGGGTATAGATGCAACTACGGACAAAACTTCAGAAAAGACCGCAGATAGTACTACATTTATAAATATGCCCACAGATAAAGCTGCAAATATATCTACTGATAAGAGTTTGGACAAGGCAGCAGACAAAACTGCGGACAACGCTGCGGATACAAATAATGCTTCGGGAAAAGCAGCAGAAGCCCCAGCAGGAAAAACTGCGGAAAAAGCAACAGATAACCCTCCGGATGCCTCACAGACAGCGGGGAATGGCAATCCTTGATTTTAACTCCAACGTGCTATAAAATGAAGGTTGTTGTAGTGTATATAGCACAGTGATTATTGTCATAGAATGGAGTGATTAAAATGACTAAGATTGATATTATATCCGGATTTTTAGGAGCAGGTAAAACTACTCTTATAAAGAAGCTTTTAAAAGAAGCACTTGCAGGAACAAAGGTTGTTCTCATTGAGAATGAATTTGGTGAGATCGGAATCGATGGCGGATTCCTTAAGGAGTCAGGCATCGAAATTACAGAAATGAATTCAGGCTGTATCTGCTGCTCACTGGTTGGAGATTTTGAGACTTCCCTTAAACAGGTTATGGAACAGTATGCACCTGAGCGTATCCTCATTGAGCCATCAGGTGTAGGAAAACTTTCAGATGTTATGAGAGCCATCCAAAACATCGCAGAAGGCAGCGCAAATATGGAACTTAACAGCGCAGTTACAGTTGTTGATGTTTCCAAGGCTAAGGTATATATCAAGAATTTCGGTGAGTTCTTCATCAACCAGATTGAGAATGCCGGAACCATCGTACTTACAAGGGTTGACAAGGCTGATCAGAAGAAGATCGAGGAGGCTGTTGAGCTTATCCGCCAGCACAATCCTAAGGCTACTATTATTACAGCACCACTTACTGACATTACGGGAAAAGAGATACTTGATACTTTTGAGGGCAACAACGACCTGGAGGCAGAACTCCTTAAGCTTGTGATGGAACAGGAAGAGCATCACCACCATCATCACCACCACGGCAGCCACAAGACTGTAGCTGAGGATGGATCTGTAGTTTACAGTGCTCACCATGATCACGATGAAGATGAGTGCGACGACGAAGAGTGCGAGTGCCACCATCACCACCATGACCATGATGACGACGATGATGAGCATGAACACGAGCATCACCACCATGACCATGATGAGGATGAGGATGAGGAGGAGCATGAGCATCATCACCACCATCATGACCACGATGAAGATGAGGAGGAGCATGAGCATCACCACCACCACCATCACGATGACGACGATGATGAGGAGGAGCACGAGCATCACCACCACCATCACGATGACGATGATGATGAGGATGAGCACGAGCATCATCACCATCATGACCACGATCATGCTGCTCACGATGTATTTACAAGCTGGGGTATGGAGACTCCTCTTAAGTACACCAAGGAAGAACTTGAGCAGATGCTCGGACAGCTTGAGGACGAGGAGAGATTCGGTATCGTCCTTCGTACAAAGGGTGTTGTTCCAAGTACTACAGGCGAGTGGATCGAGTTCGACTATGTTCCCGGAGAGGCTGATGTCAGAAACGGCGCAGCTGATGTAACAGGTAAGTTCTGCGTAATCGGATCACAGCTCAAGGAAGAGAACCTTGAGAAACTCTTCCGCAGACTGTAATAAGGCAAACATGATTAGGAGAATGAATTTGAAACCGGTATATATTATTAATGGATTTCTGGATAGCGGAAAGACAGACTTTTTCCGTTATACAATAGCTCAGCCATATTTCAGAACAAAAGGGAAGACACTTCTCATTGTCTGCGAAGATGGCGAGAATGACTATGAGGAGAAGCTCCTTAAGTCAACCAATACTGTTATTGAGCGCATTGAGGATGAAGAGGACTTCAATCCCGATGCACTTGTTGCGCTTGATGCCAAGCACAATCCGGAGCGTATCCTTGTGGAATACAACGGAATGTGGAATTTCAAGAACTTGAAGCTGCCCGTAATGTGGAATCTTGAACAGCAGATCACTGTTATAGATGCTTCAAGCTTTGAGCTTTATTTTAATAATATGAAGTCTCTTCTTGCAGAGCAGATCCGTAATTCCGACCTTATCCTGTTCAACAGGTGCGATGGAATAGAGGACCTTGCTTCATACAAGAGAAATGTGAAGGCAATCAATCAGAAAGCGGACATTATCTTTGAGGACAAGAACGGTGAGGTGGACGTAACTCTTGACGAAGACCTTCCGTTTGACTTAAATGCTGATCCCATCGATCTTAATAACTATGGCTACGGAATGTTTTATCTTGATGCTCTCGACCATGTTGAGAGATATGAGGGTAAAAATGTCAGGTTCAAAGGAATGGTACTAAAGCCTGAGGAATTTCCGGATAACAGATTTGTTCCGGGAAGAATGGCTATGACATGCTGCGCGGAAGATATGCAGTTTTTGGGATTTGCCTGTGAATATGACAAGGTGGATTCCCTTAAGGAAAAAGAGTGGGTGCTTGTTACTGCCAAGGTTGTTAAGCAGTATGTTGCTGAATACCAGGGCGAGGGACCTGTGCTTGTGGCTACTTCTGTAGAGAAGACTACAGCACCTGAGAATACAGTTATAGATTTCTCAAATCCTAACCAGTAAGAAAGCAATATAGTTTTGCCACTTACATCTTTGACATAATGAATTGACTGAGGTGCCTGATGTTTAATTATCTGCCGATTCAGTGGCTATTTTTGTTTTTTCTTTACAGCTTTGCCGGCTGGTGCTGGGAAACATTATACGTATCTATATTGGAAAAGAGATTTGTAAACAGGGGCTTTATGAGAGGCCCCTTTTTACCGTTATACGGATGTGGCGGAATCATGATGCTTGTAGTATCAAAACCATACTATGACAACATCTTTCTGGTATATATCGCAGGATGCCTTGGAGCAACTACACTTGAGCTGATAACCGGGGTTTTGATGGAGGCTCTTTTTAAAGTAAGATACTGGACCTATTCCCACAAGAAGTTTAATTTCAAGGGATATATCTGCCTTGAATCCACGCTTTTTTGGGGCCTTTTAACGGTAATTTTTTCCCATTTTCTTCAGCTTCCAATAGAGAAATTCCTTATGATGATCCCATATATGTTTATGTCGATCATCACAATCCTTACGACTATATACGTCACCTTTGATTTTGCTGTGGCCTTCAGAACAGCCATAGAACTTAGGGACGTCCTTATTTACATGGAAAAAGCCAAGGCAGAAATGGCAAGGATGCAAAAGCGCCTTGATGTTCTTATTGC
>SVFZ01000007.1 GCA_015056585.1 Butyrivibrio sp.
GCCGATGTACAAAAATCTTGTTACATCATCGGAATGCCCCGGATACTCTTCAAAGGAATGTTTCTTAAGATTGACTCCGGAGCCGTTAACGGTCACATGTTTCTTGGCCATTATCCCGTTCGACTCAAATATCCCGCGGTTCTCTGCATTCTGGAAAAAGAGGCAGTCGCACTTTTTTAGTGAAAATCTGTACATTGACACTATGAGCTTTAAAAGCATTCCGCCTCTCTCAAAGCTGCTTCCAAGGCCGGTGACTGTTGAAATATAGGGAATTCCAAGGCTTCTGCATGCATATCCTCCGTAAATATTCGGCTTTATGGTGTAGGTCAGTACTATATCAGGCTTTTCTGCTTTTAAAAGACTTTTGTAATCCCTTATCAGCGCCATATCCTGAATAGGATTGACTCCCCTTCTGTTTATATCTGTATGAACTACCCTGCAGCCTTCTTCCTCAAGCTCTTTATTCTTGACATCATCCGGAAGGCTAATAACCACCTCAAACCCGTCTTCAAGAAGTTTCTTAAGAAGCTCGTTCCTGAAATCATATAAACCGATGGAGGAATTACCAAATATTAATGCCTTCTTCATCCTAATCCTCCCGGCAGCCTGACAAGTTTTTCCACTACGCTCTTCATATCATGGGGTTCAAATAGCATCGAAGTAATATCCTTTGAATACAGCCCCTCTTCATTCTTAAAGTACAGACTCTTCATTCCAAGCTGCATCGGCGCCGCAAAGTCTTTTGCCGGGTTATCGCCCACATAAACAATTTCTTCAAAAGGAAGTCTCCACTTTGTCTGCATAATGCGGAATGCAATATCGCAGGGCTTTCTGAACTGGATTCCCCCAAGTTCGTCTGTGATTATTATCTCATCAACTTTTTCATCAAGGCCAAGTGCTTTGATCTTATTCTTCTGACCTGAAATGCGGCCGTCAGTAATAATTCCAATCTTTATCCCCTTTGCCTTAAGGGAATCTATTGCTTTCTCCATCTCGGGATACAGGCTGATCTGCGGCTCATGCTCCCTGTATATTTCAAGGAGCCTTGCAATTTCCGGTTTTTCTTCACCTTCGATATTACCAATATAATCTATCAGCTCATCAAAGGCATTTTTACCCTCTTCAAAAAACTTATAGAGCATATCCTCATATTCAGGATGCCCAAGGTACTCAGCAACTGCCCTGTATCCGCTTCTCACATAATCCCTCTCAGGGTAAAGAGTATCATCCAGATCAAAAATCACTGCACTTATCTTACCTTTGCCCTCTTCTATGCACACGGACTGGTCAAATCTACTGTAGATAGCGCCATCGCTTATAGTCTCAGGTTCTTTTACCTCTTCACCTGAGAGAAGCTTTAATATATACTCAGCGCTTCTTGCGCCGGCCTTCATTGAAAGAGGCGCGCCTCCGCCGTATCTGGGGTTTATCTCTATATAATAGTTAACTTTACTCTTCTCATCCTGTATGAGCTGCACGGTTATCGGTCCGCAGGGCTTGAACTTTTCGCACAGGGCCTTAGCCTCTTTGATCATGGTCTCATCCATGAAGATCCTGGTCTTTAAAACTTCTCCTGCCCTTACCTGCATACGTTCTCTTGGGATGACTGATATAGGCTTTCCGTCAAAATCGCAGAAGATGTCAATAGTGTACTCTTTTCCGGAAATGAAAGGCTGAATAATATAGTCCTCAACCTGCTGGGAGTACATTATGAGCTCTTCCTCGTTCTCGACCTTGTAAGCATTGATGGAACTGCTGCCATCCTTTGGCTTTATAAACGCAGGAAAGCCGCCCTCATACCTCTTTACATCATTGACAGGCATGGGCGCAGCCAGACCACAGTCCACAAAAAACTGTGAAGTATTGTTTTTATCTCTGCAGATCAGCACCTTATCAGGATCACTTATCATGACTTTGGTACCTATCTGTTCAAATTTCTCTTTATTTCGCGATAAAACCAGAAGATCCGTGTCAATTGTAGGGATCAAAAGATCTATCTTGTCTTTCTTACAGATATCCAGGAGGTTATCGATATAACCGGGATCCTTCATGGCTACTACTTTCCTGGTGAAATCGCAGTAGCAAAGAGCCGGTGCTGTTCCGGCCATATCTGCACCATATATCTTCAGACTCTTGTTAAGATGAAGTGCGGCATTTCTGAAAGCCTGCAACAGCTCTATTCTCCTGCCCACACCTGTGAAAAGAAGTCTTAACTCACTCATGCTTTCTTTGATCTCCCCTTTAAGAAACAATTCTCGTATATTAATATGATCCGCAATTCTTGCAGAGTCCAGGCATTTATTTAGTCTTACTCATCCCTGCTTCCCATGAATTCCTCCATGGTAGCACTTGTTTCGGAGCTGATGCCTTTTTTCCCAAGCACAACTCCGACAGTGTCGAGTATTATCTTCATGTCACCTAAAAAAGTGACATTGTCCACATATTTCACATCCCAGTCAAACTTCTCTTCCCAGGATATCGCATTCCTGCCATGAACCTGCGCAAGCCCGGTAAATCCCGGCCTTACTTCATGTCTCCTGGCCTGATGAGCATTGTACCTCTCAAGGTATCTGACAAGAAGGGGCCTTGGGCCTACAATCGCCATATCGCCCTTTATGATGTTTATAAGTTCCGGAAGTTCATCAAGACTGGTGCTGCGAAGCTTTTTACCAAAAGGAGTCAGCCTTACTTCATCCGGCAACAACTCACCGTTTGCATCCCTCTCGCCAGTCATCGACCTGAATTTGTAAAGCTTAAACACCTTGCCGTCTCTGCCTGGCCTGTCCTGGGTAAAAAGAACCGGACTTCCAAGCTTTGCCCTTACCAGAATAAAGGTTACAAGCAAAATCGGGCTTAGTACGATAAGGGCAAAAAGAGCCAGGATAAAATCCAATGGACGTTTTATAAACTTTTCGTAGGGGCCATGTGGTATATGTTGCTTCATTGTATAAACCTCAGTTTCTCTGCTCTTAGGATTCTCACTAGGTGCTCTTGGGGATTCTTACTAAGCTCGGAAGCAATTTCTGATTATCTCGATTACGCCATCCTGCTGCTCTTTGGTCATCTTATTGTCACTTGGAAGACAGAGTCCTCTCTCAAAGATGTCTGCTCCCACATCCATAACAGCGCCTTCATCGATATAGGCATTGCTTCTTGCTCTTCCTGATCCATTTACAGTAATGAATGGATTCATTCTGTAGATTGGCTGCATATGCATAGGCTTCCAGATAGGACGTCCCTCTGCGTTGTACTTTACAAGCTCTTCAAGGATCTGTGTCGGACAGCTCTTTCCCTTCTCAGGTACATACAGAGCCTTCTGCTCACCTCTTACCTGCCTGCACATAGCATCTTTATCTATGATCATGCAGGATAGCCAGTAATTTGGCTCACTGTTTGTTAAATCCATAGGATTCATCTGTACAGGAAGGTCCTTAAATCCTTCCTTGTATCGCATATAGATTTCTTTTTTCTGAGCAATGTGCTCTCTTAAATGAGGAAGCTGACCTCTTATGATACCTGCAATGACATTGCTCATGCGGTAGTTGTAACCAAGCTCTTCATGCTGATACCATGGTGCATTCTCTCTGGCCTGTGTGGACCACTTGCGGACTTTATGGGCATCTTCAAGATTATTTGTAAGGAACATTCCGCCTGAAGAACCTGTAATGATCTTATTTCCATTAAAAGAAATGATTCCGTAGTCTCCAAAAATTCCTGTCTGTTTGCCCTTGTAGGTTGCGCCAAAGCTCTCTGCTGCATCTTCTACTATCAAAGCTCCATGTTTGTCACATATAGCCCTGAGTTCATCTACCTTACCGGGAGTTCCATAAAGATGAGCAAGAACAACAAGTTTTACCTCAGGAAAAATCTCAAAAGCTTTCTCAAGAGCCTTGGGGTCCATGTTCCAGGTGTCATATTCAGTATCGATAAATACAGCCTCTCCGCCTTCATATGCCACAGGATTAACTGTTGCATCAAAGGTCATGTCTGTGCAGAATACTCTTTTCCCTTCCAGGCTTCCGTGTCCGGCCTTAGGCTGTCCGTAAAGTCTCTCTCCGGCAAGCTTTATAGCAAGGTGCAGTGCTGCTGTTCCGCAGGATAATCCAACCGCATCCTTACAGCCGATCATTTCCGCAACTTGTTTCTCTGATGCATTTATATTTGTGCCTGCAGTAGTGATCCAGTTAGTATCAAAGGCTTCCTGAATATACTTCATTTCATCGCCGTGCATTGTAGGCGTTGCGAGCCAGACTTTCTGTTCAAAAGGTTTAATTTCCATCATTTATCCTTTCTGCAGCATTTACCAGTGCTTCTTTTCTTTCTCTTGTCATAACATATCTGTGAACATCGGGATGATAAGTCTCTACTATCTCCATTACGATATCTCTGATATCAGGGGATTCCTCTTTTGCTGCAATGTTAAGCTTTTCAAGCTGGGCAAAAAACCTCATCTCATCCATCTCAATAGGCTTACCAATATGAATCATCTTATTGGAGGTATCCTGAAGGCCTTCCTCGTCCATAAGCATCTCTTCATAGAGCTTTTCACCGGGACGAAGCCCCGTAAATTCAATCTTAATATCCTCTCCCACCTTGTAGCCTGAGAGTTTTATAAGATTCTCTGCCAGGTCAAGGATTTTCACAGGCTCTCCCATATCAAGGACAAATATCTCACCACCCTTTGCATATGCGCCTGCCTGAAGCACCAGCGAAACAGCCTCAGTTATAGTCATGAAATATCTGATAATGTTAGGGTCGGTAACTGTTACCGGTCCTCCTGCCTCAATCTGTTTCTTGAAAAGAGGAATTACTGAGCCGTTTGACCCAAGCACATTACCAAATCTCACGGCAACAAACTCCGTATCATAATGCTTATTAAAAGTCTGTACGATCATTTCGCACATTCTTTTGCTGGCACCCATGATGTTTGTAGGGTTAACCGCCTTGTCAGTTGAAATAAGCACAAACTTCTTGGTCCCGTTCATGGCTGCTGCCATGGCAGTCTTCCAGGTTCCAAAGACATTGTTCTTGATGGCTTCTCCCGGACTGTCCTCCATAAGAGGCACATGCTTGTGGGCAGCTGCATGATATACAATATCCGGCTTGTAGGTCTCAAAGATCTTGTTGATCCTCTTGGTATTACGAACAGAAGCTATCAGCACCACCAGATTCATTTCAGGGTACTTTCTCTTAAGCTCCTGTTGGATATCGTAGGCATTGTTCTCATATATATCAAGGATAATAAGCTGCTTGGGCTTATGTCCCGCAATCTGTCTGCACAGCTCAGAGCCGATGGATCCGCCGCCACCTGTCACCATCACAACCTTGCCGCTTACATAACCTGCAATGGAATCAATGTCAACAGTAATGGGATCTCTTCCAAGAAGGTCCTCTACCTCCACATCACGGAGTCGTGAAACATTGACCTCTCCGTTTACAAGCTGATACATTCCCGGCAGAGAACGAAGCTTGCAGTTGGTATTTTTGCAAATATCAAGGATTTTCTTAAGCTCCTGTCTTGAAACAGAAGGAATGGCAACGATGATCTCATCTATATCATATAGGTCTGCACACTCAACAATCCTGTCTCTGCCGCCTACAACTCTTATTCCCTGAATATACTTGCCCCACTTGTTTGTATCATCATCAATGATACACTTTACGGACATTGTGGAGTAATTGCTGACAATAATGTCCTTAATAATAATATTCGCAGCCTCTCCTGCACCGATCACCATAACAGCCTTACTGTTATTCCTGTTCTCAACTCTGTGTTTCTGGCTTCTTAAGAAACGGTATGAAAATCTGCTCACAAAGATCAGTGATATAAGTAAAAATGTATACAGAAAGTAGTAGCTTTGCGGAACCGGCTGTGACTGAGATTTAAAAAACTGCAGTCCTACAGCATTTATGAGTGCAGAAAACAGACATGCCATCACAAGGTTCTGAAGTTCTCTCTCTCCTGCATAAGCCCAAAGGCTGTCGTACAGTTTGAATACATAGAAAACCGCAAATGTAAGCAGGATATTGATCGGCAAAAAAGCTGTAACCGGATCCAGGAAGTGCTCCGGAATGTTATCCAGCTTAAACTCATATCTGATGAGGATTGCAAGAAAGCTGGCAGCAATAATGCTGACCACATCATATATGATCAGAACAGTCCTTCTATATAGTTTGGCATAGTTAAATGGCTCTTTTTTCTTCTTGTTCATGATTTCTTTTCCCTAAATACAATTCCGGCAAAGGAGAGCATAAGCACTATAGTCATTGGATTTCCCAGATGGAATACCCACTCTGTCATCCCTGCCACAGCAAAGCCCACTGTGATAGCAAAGGAAAGCAATGTCAAAGGTTCCTCTTTCTCCTTCGCCAGATAGAGCTTAAGTCCTGAAATAATTCCTGCAAGTATCAGCAGCACAAATACTGCACCTACTATCATTCCGTGGTCATAAGCCATCTGGATGTAGGTGTTATGAGCGTGAAGTGCTATCTCTCCGTTGGGGAGCATTGCTCCCATGGTCTCATGACCATTTATGTTAAGTTCCTTAAGATAAGACTTAAAGATTGTAATACGCCCGTTGGATATGACGTCTATCCGGCTGTTTTGATCAACATACCCGTTAAGATCATCAAGGAGCATAAAGAGTTCAGCCCTTGTAAGAGAAGCTGCAACAAGAAAACCGCCAATAGGCTCTGCTATTAAGCTTTTCCCTGTGTAGATCTCCTCAACAGCCTCGTCTATAGGATATCCGTAAATATCAAGAAGTGGTTTACCATTCTTGTCATAATTAAACTCGTCGTTAGGATAGATATAATCTCCGACCTCTACTCCAAGTATCTTTGAAGCAAAAAGATTAGCAAACCTCTCTACGCACATAAAGTTAGTGTTGCCCCAGGATGCTCCTCCTCTGACAAGGGGGTCTGCATCGTCAATAACATAAAAGACAGGATCTGCCACAATGGCAGGAACAATTCTCTGAAGAGTAAAAGCAGCCGGAAAGCATAACAGCACAGATACAAGCATTACTCCGATGATCCTGACGATCCGTCCCTTATTTCTTATGGCAACCACCAGAATTACCGCAAGCATACAAACGATTATGGCCACATATGCTGTCCTTGACACAGTGAATATCGCATAGGACATTACCCAGCCAAAGAAAACTGTTTCCTTCCATGCAGACTTAAAGAGATCTGTTAAAGGAAGACGAACGGGAAATGCCACAATCTTTATCACAAGCATGACAGTCGCTGCTGCACCCATAAAGGTAAGGTACTCGGCAGTAACAGTTACTGTATGGAATATAAATGCAAATCTTCCGCTCACATAGGCAGGGAAATACCTGTGAAGCAAAGAAAATCCCAGGGAGATCGCAAAATTCATCATAAGGCCGCCGGAAAGGATCTTGTACCAGTCCTTGTAACCTCTAAAGAACAGCATTCTCACATAAAGCGCAGCAAACACAGCTGCAAGAATGATTGCCCAGGTTCTCGTATTTCTGAAAACAATCATCAGCGCCAGCTGTAATATTATAAGACTTCCAAAACGACTGAGTTTAAGGCTCATGCCTTTGGTGGCAATAATCTGATGTTTGCTGTTCTTTTCCTTAAATCTTGCGGTGGCTGTTCTGATTGTCCCGATTGCCACAACTCCTGCAAGTACAACTATTATGATGAGGTACTTAAGCGCAGCGTTATGAAGATCATATTCTTTTTCAGTAGCTGCAAGAACATTACCCTTGTAATAAATAAAACCAATGATACTCCCCGCAATAACCCAGATCACATTTACAGGGGCTATAAGTTCCTTTAATGAGAATGTAAACAGCATCAGAACCAATAACCATATGATTATCTTTCTCTGTGAAAGGAGATGATAGATATCATAAAGGTCATTCATGTATCCACAGGCATACCAGATGGCCATTGCAATAGAGAACATCATAAGGATATAAGATACTCTGTCCTTACCTTCAATGTTCTGCCAGAAAGAAATGCCAACCTCTCGCCTTACAGATCTGTGATTTATCGCATAAAATGTAATACCGGCTGTTATAAACAGACCAATCTCGTAAAAGACAATGTCTATAGCCCTTTTATCAAAGAGCTTAAGCGGAAATACCATCAGAATAAGGGTTGCAAATATAACTGCTGCCACCGGGTTTGCGGCAATCCTAACGGTTCTCTCAACCGTTGAAATAGTATTTCTCTCAGGATACTTTTTGAAATACAGTTCAGTTGCAGTTAAAACAACGGCTCCCAAGGCAAGGATCACTGCCATTGCTATCAAAGAAAGCCCCTTATGAAGCGGTATTCTGTAATTATAAACTGCCGCAAGATGCCTTCCCGGTATCTCCTGCCAGTTATAATACAGGCTTCCAACATAAGCTGAATCCCCGGGAACATCCTCAAGGCCGACAATGTACTTGGAGCGACAATCAGCCACTACCAGATAGTACTCTTTTCCCACCTCTACGTTAAGTTCTATGGGAACAGGCACATAGCCCGGAATTTCATAAGGCTTGGTATCCACAAATGTTTTAAAAAGTTCCGTGGAGTTCTCATCGCAAACTGATACGGAAATATATCTTCCGTTTATAACCTCTGAAATATAAAGGTCAACGCTGCTGAGCCTGTCATATTGAGTGATGAACTTCTGAACAAGAGTGTACTCATAATTGACATACTCTGATGACTCTACACGCTCTCCTCCGGCAGAAAAACCGCTTATACCTGTCCATATCCTGAAAGGAAAGATGCTCAGAATCGCTATAAGCACAAAAATAAGGACACAGGCCCTTATCGCTGTTTTTTTAGTGATAGTCTTTCTCATTAAATCAATACCTTAAATAATAGTTGTTCTGTCAAAAGCTAAATTAAAGCCATCATAAAATAATATCACACCTGCTATTCATTATCAAACCGCACAAATATGAGCGGAAAGCACAGCCATAAATAAACTACATATCTCACAAGATACGTAGGGCCAAGAATTACGGTAAGATAAGTCAGGATGCACGGCAAAAAAGGAAGTACACCCAAAAAGTTTCTTACGGAAATCCTGTAAAACAGCACAAACATATAGATGAAGATCAATAGCCCGGGTGCAAACAAAAGTCCCAGGATTGGCTGATCATAGAAAAAACATCCAATGGAAATGTATCTGTACAGGCTGTCCAGCGCAGGGATCAGGCTATGTCTTTCCCCCGGTGGTTCCACCTCGTATCCAAAGTACGAGTTAAGGTCATATGTAAAAGTATAAACAGTAGTACCCTCGTAAACCTCTATCTTGGCTGCCGGATACCAGTAGCCGTAAGAGGTAAGAAACCACGCGTTTAAATAAGTCATCGGATGCTGCGTTAGATTTTTTGCCCAAAGCTTCCAAAAGCTTTTTGAATCCTGCTCATAGAGTTCATTGTTAAAACCAATCTTGATAAGATCAGAAACCCTTGGAGTATACAGGTTCAGGTTCTCTTCAGGAACGTAACTTGTAAGGATTTCCCGGTCCTCTTTAGTCATACTGTCTTTTTCATAAGTATAGACTCTTGCAAGCTGCATAATAGGCACGGTCAGCATTTCCTGATGATGTGTTATTTCTGAACTAAAGCCCATTGAAAGGCTCTTTGAGATTATCAGGTAAAAAAATACCGGAAGAATAAAAACTGTCAGAAATCCTTTTTTTAGCTCTTTTCTAAAGTACCATAGAGCAAAAGGTACAAACACAAGGTAAGCATAAAAGCCATTGTGCCTGAAGCACGGCATCAGAACTGCCGTCAAAATGAAGGCTGCGACATTTTTCTTATCCTGTAAAAAGGCCTCTCTCTCAGTCACCATACGTATGAGAAAAACTGTAAGAAGAAGCAGCAGCGCCGAAAAAAGTCCGTCCTTACTTGAACACAACGTAAACATCACTATCGTCGGAAATACACCGTAATAAATCATCCAGATGATTCTGCTTTTCCGGCCTACGCCTTTCTTTTCCATAAATCCAAGAACATAGGCAAAAATCGCAGTGATAACCAGCATCTGAAAGAGCATGTAGGCAAATATCCCAAGATTCCAGGACCTTGTAATCTTGTGCACAAGCGCTATTGTTCCGCCAAGGATCAGCACATGCAATAGTGGATGGTGCGTGGAAAAGGTCCTTGTAAGGACCTCATTGAGCTCGTCCTGCGCATCATATACAAAAAACCCCGGATACTCTGCCAGAAGAACCGGCAGGTTAAGGAGAATAAGCATGCCCCATCTGAAAAGAAATGTTCCGGACTTTAGAGGTATTTTCCCAAGCAGTGTATTTCCTGCTGCCTTGCTACTTGCATCGCCTTTTTTGCTGACAACATCTGCAGTGTTAATCACAAAAAGCCCAAAAAGCTTTGCCTCACCTTTTTTTGCGGCATTGTAGTTGTTCCAGACGTGCTTTGCATCTACTGCCATGACAATCATAAGCATCAGCATAACAAGATTTGCATTTCTATCTGAAAGATCGATCCTGTCTATCTTCTCAAGCTGATATCCCCAAACCAGAAAAAGCCCCGATAAAACGCCAAATAAGCCTGACATAAGCCAGGCTAAAACTTCATTATCATGACCGCGCTTGCGGCTTTGGTTTCCGGCCGGGTTTAATCTTCTGCCGGCTGTTTTGTCATTACCTTTTAATGTCATCTTCTGTGGTCTCTCGTATTACATACTGAGGATTCTTATTCTGTGAAATATACAGCCTTCCCACATATTCGCCCACCATACCCAGCATGAGCATGAGCATTCCTCCCATGAAAATAACCGCACTCATAAGAGCTGCGTATCCCATTGGAGCAATCGGATAAACAAATTTCTTGATAATAGTGTAAACACCATACAAAAAGCCGAGAATAGCAAACACAGTTCCTGTAAAAGTGGCAATTCTAAGAGGCTTGATGCTAAATGCCGTAAAGCCGTTTATCCATAGTGCAAAGAGCTTGGCAAAGCTGTATCCGCTCTCTCCAACTTCACGTCTCCTGTGATTGACATCCACATTTACAATATTCTTCGTAGTTCGCAGCACAAGTCCGATTACGTATGGGTATGAACTTTCGTACTTTATCATTTCATCCACAACAAATCTTCTTGCGGCAAAATAGCTGGAAACATAGAGCTCTTTTGGCTTACCCAGCATAACAGTTGCCATAGTCTCGTTCATGTAGGTTCCAAAATTACGGAAGAAACTGTGCTGTTTTCGTCCGTACCTTGCATAGGCCACATCCGCCCCATCTTCAAGAGCTTTTAATAACCTATCCACTTCATCAGCAGGTGTCTGTCCATCGTCGTCAAGACATACCACATAATCACCCTTTACATGATGCAGTCCGGCCATGATCGCAGCATGCTGGCCGAAATTCTTGGCAAAATTGATGCCAAGTATCCTGTTGCCGGAATCTTTTTTTGTTATGTCACATATAGTATCCCAGGTATTGTCCGGCGATCCGTCATTGACAAGAATCACCTCATATGCATATTTTCCTAGCTTGTCCATGGTGTCTGCAATTTCTTTGACAACACTTCCAACAGTCTTTTCAGACCTGTAACAGGGGATAACAAAACTGATCATCTTTGCTTCCATTTAAAAAACACCCTTCCGGTTATAAAATCTTTTCCATGAGTATCATATCACTTTTTTGACCGTCACTGCATTCCACGCCCTTTAAATCCTCTGTCTTTAAGAATCCGGCATGCTCATAGCTCTTTATTGCCGCAGTATTGTAACTAAATGCCCTTAAAATGACCTTCTTAATACCAATTTCTCTTGCATAGTCCACAGCAAGAAGCGCGGTTTCATTCCCGTAGCCCTTTCCCACAGCATCGTCTTCACCTATAAAAATGCCATATTCAGCTTCTGTTTTCTCACTGTTATTAAACTTGAAATATACGCTGCCTACCGGAGCCCCATTCTTTTCATTCTCGCAAATGATCATCTGAAGGACTTGTCCTGTGTAGACTTTAGTTTTCAGCCACTCTTCATGAATCTGTCTGGTAAACTCAACTCTGTATACAAAATTATTCCTGATCCTCTCGTTGTTTCTCCATTTAACGATCAGATCTGTATCTTCGTCAGTAATAGGCCGCAAGCTGACTGTTTTTCCGACCTTTAAATACTTTACATCTTTCATTTTATTCCTCAATAAATATGTCAAAATTGCAGTAATCCATGAGATCACCTTATTACTCAAGTCTTGTGACAGCATAGATTCCAAATACATCCGCTACGGTATCTACTCTGGAAATATCCACGCTCACACCCTGATCCTCATAAAAATCAGAAAGCCACGTCACATCCTCTGTCTTATTTTGTACGAAATATACGTTTGAATCAAGCAAGGCCTCAAAAGTGCTGTTAAATCCGGCATTTTTTAGTTTCTTCATCGCAAGCGGACTCTTTGATGCCCAGCCGCCTAAAAGGTCTCTGTTATAGCAGCTGTTGTCCACTCTCTCAAATAGCTTTTCCGAATATGTAGCCACCTGACCCTCTACTTCAGATGCAAAAGACACACCGGTATACACATCGTAAAAGTAAAAAGAATCTGCATTTTTCCTCGCATAATCATCAAGCGCCCTGTACTTTACCAGCATTTCTTCTCTCAGGTTCTTTTCCGAAGAAATAACTCTTATCTGTGCAGGAAGCGTTATCGCAGAGATCGCTGTAAGAACAATAATTGATGCCGCAGGGATAATTGATGCTTCTTTCGATGTAAGATAAAGCATCATTCCCGCCAGAATCAAAAGCTCAACCATATACAGCGGATGGGTGATACGTATTGGGTCTCTTCCTCTCATGATTATAAAGAGCCACAAAGAAGTCCTGCAAGCAAACAGTACTACCGGCAAAAAACATGATGCCAAAGCCATCTTTTCCCCGCCATTTCTGTGCCTTCTGCAATAAAGAACGGCCAGAAGAAGTACCGTCACATACATTGCTGCCACTGCCATATTCCACGGAAAATCCGTCATCGGGTATTCATAGGATTTAGGAAGCGACAGGTGATGCATTCTGTAAAAATACAGAGAAGCTGCAGTCTTAAGCCTTGCAAAAAAAGGTGCCTGCTCTCCCCTGATGCCGGCAGCATATTCTGCAATTTTCCCAAGCATATCCGCGTCAATTTCATCAGACAGTCCAAAGTTGTAATTTACAAGGAGCTTCCACTCGCTCTTTGCAAGTCCTATACCGTTAAAGAACGCTTTGTTTTCCTCGTAATCCGGTATGTACTGGAAATCATAGAGTTCTGTCCTGTTGTCAAAAAATCTGTTAAACTCTTTCCACTCCGGTGAAGAGTACGCTATATTATGAAACAGCGTTGAAATAAGGAGCATGATCAGGACGCCCCCAAGAAAACCTGAATAGGACAAAAGCACACTCTTTTTGTCCTCTTTTTTATTCCTCTCAAGACTTGAAAAGAGCCATTTTATCAGTACTGCCACCAAAACCATCGGTAGTGTAAGAAGCATCATCTCAGAGCGCAAGAGATACGCTACGGTAAGCATTACAAAAGCGCAGATAAGTCTTACCATATTATCTGTATTCATTGCTCCTCTTTTCGGCTTTTTTTCTTTACCTTGGATGGCATCTTTGTCTTTACCAATAGCCGGCAGAACTATGAGAAAAGCTGCAGTTGCAGATAACAGTCCACACACTACCGTATACTGCACATATAAAAGGTGCGGAAGAAAAAAGCCAAGAACAGCAGGGACAAGAGCTATTGCCGTTAATATCTTTTTACTGATGGTTCCTGTCCTTTTGACTATCTCGTAGATCACGATACCAATGCAGAAATACTGGCATGAGCACAAAAAAATGCCATACCAGTCAATATTTGCCCCAATCCTGTAAAGGAGGGATATAAGCAAACTGATTGGATACAGCATCTGAATATTATGCCCCTCAGGCACGCCTGTGTACGCGCCTGAGAGGATATCTTTCATTAAAACATCATCATTGAGGTCAAAAAAGCAATCACCGGACAAACATGCCACAATCCATATTATAGCCACAGCGACAAGAGCTATTATTAAGCTGGCATTCCCCCGTAACTTTCTCATCCCTTAACCCCTGAAAACATCAAGAAAATTTGTAATACTCTTTTATTCTCATTACAACTTCATCAAGATCCTCATCTGAAAGCTTATAGTACATCGGAAGTCGAAGAAGTCTCTCACTCTCCTTTGTTGTGTAGCGGTCTTCTCCTCTGAATTCACTGTAGATAAGACCCGCCTTGGAAGAGTGAAGCGGAACATAATGAGAAGCAGGCAGGATATCATTTGCCAAAAGGTATTCGATAAGTCCCTTTCTCTCCTCAAAGTCCTTGCACTTAATATAAAACATATGGGCATTATGCACACATTCTTTTGGAACATAAGGAAGGTCAATGAGTCCTTTTTCCTTAAGCGGCAAAAGAGCTTCGTAATATCTGTTCCAGTGTGAAAGTCTGTCGTTATTTATCTCCTCTGCCTTTTCAAGCTGAGCGTAAAGATATGCTGCATTCATTTCACTTGGAAGATATGAAGAACCGGGCTGAATCCAGCTGTATTTATCTACTTTTCCAAGTTTATAGAGAGTGCGGTTTGTTCCCTTCTCTCTTATGATTATCGCATTGTCCACATAGGTCTCATCGCGAAGGAGAAGAGCACCGCCTTCGCCCATGCTGTAGTTCTTGGTCTCGTGGAAGCTGTAATTTCCAAAATCACCGATGGCACCAAGTGCCTTTCCCTTATAGGTTGACATCACGCCCTGCGCAGCATCCTCTATAACAAAGAGATTATGCCTCTTTGCAATATCAAGGATCGTGTCCATTTCACAGCCAACACCTGCATAATGCACAGGAACAATTGCTCTTGTCTTTGGTGTGATGGCCTGTTCTATCATGTTTTCATCAATATTCATTGTGTCAGGCCTGATATCCACGAAAACGACCTTTGCTCCGCGAAGTACAAAGGCATTTGCTGTTGAAACAAAGGTGTAGGAAGGCATAATGACTTCATCCCCTTCCTTGATACCTGCCAAAAGAGCGGCCATCTCTGTTGCATGTGTGCATGAAGTTGTAAGAAGTGCCTTACTTACACCTGTCTTTTTCTCAATCCACTCATTGGCCTTGGCAGTGTATGGGCCATCGCCGCAGATTTTCTGATTTTGAACGCACTCCTTAATATATTCGTACTCTTTGCCTGTAAAAGGAGGCACATTGAAGTTGATTCTCATATCTTTTTCTCCCCAAAGGATCTGCTTATTTAAAGGATACCTACTCCCCTATAAACAGATATATTCTATAATTATGCTCCAAAGCATCAGTTTTTCTTTTCAAGGAATATCTTTCTTGTTATGAAGTTATATACCATAACGACTCCGGTTGCGCCAAACTTAAAGAAAATATCCTTGGCAAAAGACTCACTCATTATTCCCTGCATCCAGATGAAATTCTTGTAAATAACATCAATTCCGAGCCACAGGCACAACTCATTTATACCAAGACCAATAACACTGAGGACAAGGAAAATAACAAATTCCTTTTTCCTTGAAATATCCTCTTTGCGCTCAAATACAAATTTGAAGCTGAGGATATAATTACATACCACCGAAATACAGAAGCCTAAAAATGCTGAAATAAGGTAGTACTGCGAAAATGCAGAGGCTACGCCTGTAACTTCAAATACAACATTAAAGATCCTGTAAACTACATAATCAATTATAAAACAAATAACACCAACCAGTCCAAACTTGGCTATCTGGGCCAAAAGCTTATTCATAACCCAATATCCTTTCACATTTCATATATAAATTTGATTTTCTGAGATGAAAGTCACTCATTGTCTCCAACGTATACCGTGAATCTCTCACTCTCGAAGTCTATATTATAATCGTGATTGCTTATATAGTCCAATAAAATATCGTATTTATCTGATATATTGGCATATCCCTGCATATCCTTACCAACTATGATAACAGGGTACGGCTCATCGGAAGTAGAGAGTTCAATAAGCTTTTCATCAAAGATTTCTGTGGAATAGCTGTCAAGATCCGGCCATACGGTATCTATCGCAGGCTTTAGGTCAAAAATATATGAAAGCCCCGGAATCCCGCCAAATAAAAGAGCCTTTGTTCCCAGAAGATTATTGTCACTTAAATATTTCCCAAGTTCCTCTAAAGTTCTTGCATTATATGAAGTTGTAACCATGCTCCCAACTTTGGGTATAGTTTTAACTGTCTCTCCTCTTTTTTGTCCGTCAGCACCATCAACAAATGAAAAATTCACATGGAAAAGAATTCCCTGAATCAGAACCACAATAATAACCATTGTTATGGTACTCTGCCAGGTAAAGTGGAGCTGTCTGTCCCCTAACCTCTGCATAAGCCTCCTCATTATCCAGAGGGCTATCGGCGCAACCACAAAAAGATTATTGATGACAGGGTAAGTATAATTATTACTTCCCAAAGGAGTTATAAGAATTATCATTACCATCAAGAATGCAAGTGTCTGCTCCTGTTTATTGCCGTTAAGAAATCCGCAAATTCCAATAACTCCAAGTATCAGCGAAATAATGACAAACATCATGGCAGCTTTAAAAATACTGTCGTAATAATAGTAGTTCCTTGTAAATATTCCCTCCGCAAAGTAGTATTTAACCACTATGCAAAGTCCAATCGCAAACAAAAGCTTCTTTATCCAAACAAATCTTTCAGATTTGATAAGAAACATAATTATCCCTGCCACTATACATGGGATCAGTATCAGCATATCTGCAGCTGTTTTGAAATATGCATCAATGATAGCTGAGATCATCCCTGATGTTGTATAGTCAGAAGCACCGGAAGTCATACCAAAAAGACTGCCTATCATTCCAAAATATGCACCCGGACCGTAAATAAGGCTGATGACC
Organism: Butyrivibrio sp.; assembly: GCA_015056585.1. Lineage (GTDB taxonomy): Bacteria > Bacillota > Clostridia > Lachnospirales > Lachnospiraceae > Butyrivibrio. The sequence goes on from SVFZ01000007.1 coordinate 16,900, forward strand.
AGAAAAATAACAGCAACACCTGTGGTAAATCCGAGAATGCAAATTCCTGTCTTTTTTAATATATTCAAAAAATCATCCCTTGTAAGAACTCCGTAAAACCATAAAACCAGAATAAGTGCCGTTTCCGTTATGTTAGGAAAACGCACCATTACGTTAAGTCCAAGGAATACTCCGGCGATAAAAAGATCCACATTTTGCTTTTCCCAAAAGAAAATACCCTTTACCAGAAACAAAGCCCCCAGAGTAAAAAACATATACGTCATGTAGTTATACATTATTACTCTCGGACACCAGCAAAGGCTCTCCGCCATGAAAGTCCCGATAAAAATCATCCACCCCGGCATATACTTCTGCAAAAAATAATAGGATATGAGCGCTGTCAGGCTGATAATGAAACTGCTGTAAATCCCAAAGCCCAGCATCGTTCCTGCTCCCGGAAGATGCATTATAATAGCGCCTGTTACATTTCCCAGAAAGGTGGACAAAAGCCACATGGGATTTAAGGTATCAATAAACTCATAATTTGCCAGGCTATATGTAGTATCAGTGACGTCAAGGCCGGCATTTACACCTATTAATGGATATAGCATAAGCACCAGAGGAAAAACATACTTTTCCAATGGCATCTGATATTTTTTGAAGTTATAAAAATAGCTCCTGATATTTTTTAACATAATTCCTTATCCATCTTCCTAAGCCAGGTAAACAGTCCGGTATCATGAAGCGTTCTCCCAAGATAATCAAAAATAATCATCCTGATCCAGTCTACAAATAAACCTGCAAAAAAGACAATAAAAACACATCTGAGCATATGCCATCCAAAGAAAAATACACTGTCTTTCGGAACTTCTCCCAGGATATGCTCAAGCCATACTATCCATCTGTCTCTTATCTCAATATGCTCATGCACAAGGTATACCCCGAATGTAAGCGGAGCAATATATCTTATCACCTTTGCAAAAGTATTTTCTCTCATTTTGTAAAACCTGAAAAATGAGAAGAGCCCAAGTGCGCCGGTTAATGTAAAGATAAAATTGTAATGAGTCGGAACCGTCGAATAATAGATAAGTCCTCCGCGCTTGAGATTGATCTCATGCAACACCAGTAACATAACAAATATGATCAAACATGATATCAAATATACAGCAGCACTTTTCCTTGCACTGTAAAACAAAGTCACATTGTATTTCCTTATGTAAGCAGCTATCAGATATACACAGATAAACCACCCAAAATCATATCCGTATTTATCGGTGGCAAACATTACCGGAATCACGCTCTTTATAAAGCAGAACCATAAAAGCAACCCAAGAATGGTTGCTTTAAGCTGAAGTCTGGACAAATTTCTGACACCCGCATTTAGTACAGGGGCAAAAATATACATAAGTACATAAGAAGTCGCAAACCAGTAGTGCTCAGACTGGATTGGGAAGAAATACTGAACCGTCTTATATACGGAATCTGTACTGCCTACCACATAGACCCCCGTTATCATCATAACAACCGATATTAGCACCGTATAAAAGATCACTTCACAGATAAGCTGAAGAATCCTGCTGAGCTTAAAGCCTGACTGGGAAAGGAAATATCCACTTATCAGTACCCATACATTCACAGCAACTATACACAGAGATTCTATGGCAGTAGCAAAAACCTGCACTCCGCTCTTTGGCATCCCCAGCTGCAAAAGAACGTCCGCGTGCGAAAGGTAATGAAGCACAACAACCATAAGCATTGCTATTACCCTCAAAAATTCAAAATTAGTCTCTTTATGTTTTTTAACAACAGCCATTTCTGCCATACACACCCCCGCTGTTACTCTTTACGGTAATGTCTTATCTATCCACCATCGCTTTACCGTCGTTTATTCTGTAAACCATATCGCACTTCTCAATTGTCTGAAGCCTGTGCGCAATTATAATAAGTGTTTTTCTGCCATGAAGCTTGTTAATAGAGTCCATGATGGCTGCCTCAGTCTCATTATCAAGAGCAGATGTAGCTTCATCCAGAACAAGAACTTCCGGATCCTCAAAAAGAGCTCTGGCAATACCGATTCTTTGTCTCTGCCCGCCTGAAAGTCTGATTCCTCTCTCTCCGATCTGGGTATCAAGGCCATCGGGAAGTCCCTTTACAAACTCATCCAGCGATGCCTCTTTTAAGGCCTGCCATACTTTATTGTCATCAATATCCTCATCGGCATAACCAAACGCCACATTCTTACGAATTGTAGAGTCAACCATAAAGATTGTCTGCGGAATATAACCTATATTCTTGAGCCATCCCCTATAATTTTCCATAACATCCACGCCGTCAGCATAGATATGTCCGTTCTCCGGCTTTAAAAGTCCAAGGAGTACGTCAACGATTGTGGTCTTTCCTGCACCTGATGTACCCACAATTCCCACTGATTTTCCTACAGGGATCTGCATATTTGCCTTATCAAGTATAAGACTTTCGGTATTTGGGTACCTATAGCTTATGTCAACCATATCAATGGTTTTAGTGACCGGAAGCTTATCCACATCCGTCTTCTTGCGATAGTCCTCGCTGTTGTATGAAATAGTGCCGTCATGGATCTCTCTCTGAAGATTGTCGCTTACGTTCATAAGAAACGGCTCAAAATATGCTATGGAAGTCTGATAGTTGTTAATTCTGTTGGCACTGGGAAGAAGTCTTGTTGCTGCAGCAAGAAGAACAGTCAGATTCGGCAAAAGCTCCGACAAACTTGTTCCCCCAATCATTACAACAAGCATATATCCTATCATTCCTGCAATTGCAATGCTCTCTATCAGAAGTCTTGGTGTGGAATTATACAGGTTATACTTCTGAACAGCATTTACATATCCTGCTCCGCAATCTGCATAGCCATTTATAAAGTAATTTTCCTTATTTGCAATTTTGATCTCTTTGATTCCGGTTACAGACTCATTTATCCACTTGTATAATCCGCTGTAATAATCCTGGTTATCCTGCCCGGCTTTCACCATAACAGGCTTGATCACATACTTGATTATCAAAAGAACTACTATCAAAAGCGCAGCTATTGTTATAGTCATCTTCGCATCAAAGCGCAGAAGAAATGCTACCAGGCAAACAAAAACAATGGCCTCACTGATAAGTCCCAGACAGCTTAGTATAAGACCGTACATGTTATTAACATCAGATGTTATGCTTCTTTGAATAACAGCTGTGTCGGCATTTAAATAGTATTCATAAGGCCTTTGCATGAAATTGATCATCATGCGTCTGGAAGTGGCGAACTGATTAGTATAAACAAACTTCAGCTGGATCTTATTCACAAGGAAGAGAAAAAGGTTCTTTATAATAAAGATCAGGATAAGCCCCACCATAATAAGCTCAGCAAGCTGGGTTGAGCTTGTCATATTAAGTCCGTGATATATCCCTGAAAGAAATGTATTAGTCTCCACCTTTGTCTCATCTACGACAATTTGCATAACCGGTGCTATCATTGCAATTCCAAGAGATTCCAGAATTCCTCCGATCAGCATCAGAAATACGATTCCAACCATCTGTTTCTTTTGCTTTTTATCCAACAGGATCATTAGTTTTTTGTAGATCTTGCGCATAAATTAAATATCCTTTTAATTATTATTCATGAATAAGATTATACTTCAGCTCGGCAAGCTTCCAGTCAACTTCATTATCTATGTCCTGAACTTCCAGTTCGGAAAGCTCAAGTGGAAGTATATCACCTACCATTATATTCTTATTCTTCAAAAAGCTCTCTGTTCTGAAAACATAGAACTGCCCTGCATCATGATAGTGAGGTGTAAGATCCTGGCTTCTCATGCTCAGAAATTCCGGCTGTCTGAATACCAGTTTCCCTTCCCTTATCTCCATTGCTCGCTGCGGCGGATAAGAAAAACGCACCACCGGAATCAGGCTGTCAGCGTCGGAACTTCTTAAGGTCTCCACTGCTGTTTTTAATCTGTCAGCTGTAATAAATGGGGCTGTCGGATATATACAGGTGGCAATCTCAAAATTCTCGCCCCTTTTCTTGTATTCCAGTATCACTTCTTCAATAACATCTGTTGTTGTTGCATAGTCATTTGAAGTTTTCTCACTTCGAAGGAAAGGAACGCTGGCGCCATATTTTCTTGAGATATCAGCAATCTCCTCATCATCGGTAGACACCATGACCTCATCGTAAACTCCCGAGCCCAAAGCCGCCTCAATAGAGTATGCAATTATAGGTTTGCCGTTAAATTCCTTGATATTCTTACGTGGTATTCTCTTACTGCCTCCTCTGGCAGTAATCATAGCAAGTGTTTTCAAAATAATCTCCTGTTTCTCAGTGTTTTAATTTCTTTCTGAAATTTCTGTATGCCCATAAGGCTTTGTAATAAAAATAAAATCCTGCAGCGTTCCGACAGGCCATTCCTACAAGCTTTTTCTCCTCTTTGCCTGTCCTCTCCACATAATAGCTGTTATTCCCAAAATCCGGGAAAGTATGCATCATTTCCTCTGTCAACTTTTTTACAAAGGATAGTTTACATGGTCTTACACAGGGCATATATGTGAATAAGGTATTTACATAAAAGAGCTGAGTGAACTCATACTCGATCTCAGGCTTAAACTCTTCGTAAAATCCAAGTCTTTTAGCTTCGCTGACCATGATCCTTGCCGATTCCATTCTGTCGAGACACATTCTCTCCGAGAAAGAATGGACCGTAGAAGCATTGTGCTGGTAATAATAATACCACGGCTTGTCTATATGCTCATAATGCTTTGCAGTGAGCAGATATGAATTACTCATGGCGTTATCTTCATAAAATATGTTTTCAGGGAAAAAGAGCTCGTTATCGACTATTGTTTCTCTCTTATATATCTTAACAACAAGTCTTCCGCCATCCAGGATCAGGCTTTTCTTTTTTTCATGATCCAGCTCGCCGCACTGTGACCTGCTTCCGTTTGATTCAATAACTTCTCCGACCTCATATGTGTGAGAATGAACCAGATTCAGATCACACCCGACCATGTCTGCGCCGGTCTCCTCCGCTTTCTTTAGCATTTGACTGTACATATCAGGATCTATCCAGTCATCGGCATCGATAAAGCCGATCCACTCGCCCCTTGCTGCTCTTATTCCAATATTCTTGGCACCGCCCTGATGCTTATTCACTTCACTGTGGATCACCTTCATTTTGTCAGGGTAATTTTTTTCGTATTCCTTTAAAACAACAAGGGATTCATCAGTTGAACAATCATCAACTGCTATTATCTCATATTCATTAAGATTCTGTGAAAGCAGTGACTCAAGGCAGAATTGCAGTTTATTGTCACCGGCCATGTTATATACCGGAACTATTATACTAAGTTTCATCAGATTTCATCCATAAGCGCTCCGGCAATTCTCACAGCGCCCCTTCCGTCAGTAATTTCCAAAAGGCTCTCTCCCATGGTCTTTATCACAGATTTATTGGCAATAAGCCGCTTCAGATTCTCAAATATCCTGTCTGTTGCTGCTTTTTTATCCATACTCCCGGTATGGACTGCGCCTGCAAATATCATGCCTTCAAGATTACCAAAATACTCCACATTGTATTTCTGATTGTCTGCAACCTGATAGAAAATAGCAGGAAGGCCACAGGCAGCACATTCTGTAAGCATGGTACCGGCTGCCAGAACAGCAATATCACAATTTCTCATAAGATGCGCCATGTCTTTAACGGATTTATGTAAAATAACATTCCCGTATTTTTCACCATAGCTCTCTATCTCTTTTGGGTTTTCAACAAAGTCTCCAACAACCACGTGCCATGTAACATTTCCGTATGACTCTGTATAAGAAATGTTATCGTTGCCAGACTTGTTTTTGCAAAAAACAAGTCCTTCAGCCTCAGCTTTATCGAGAACATTCGTTATCATACTGCACATATCTCCACCACCGGTGGCAAGCATGATATCTACAGACTGCTTACCCCAATCAGTGTTTTCACGATATGAATTACCTTGCACATTGATACTGCTTCTGTAAAACTGTTCCCTTAATGGTGCGTATTTTAGTCCGAGCAGTAATCTTGTTTTATGTTCATTTTCTGTTTTAGATGAGTCATAAAGCTTCTCATAACCCATGTTTTTAGAATAACCGCTGTAATTTATCAAAAGATCAACAGGATAAGCTTCTTTTGCCAGGTCATCAATGTATGCCACTTTACATATCTTTGAAAGTCTTCCAAAATATCCCACAGTAACGCTGTAAGAGTCCACAAGTAAAACTTTTATATTTCTGGCCTTAAGCTCTTTTTCAAGGAGTTCAAGTTCCCCTTCCATATCCCGGTAATCACTTCCCAGAACAACTCTTCCAAAGTCATCCTCTCCGGAAAACCTTGTAAGAAGTTTGTCTGATTCGTCATCAGCCATAAAAAAGGTCACAGACTCCCCTTGTCTTACAATTTCTCTTGCGATAGTAAGACATCTCATCATGTGACCTGTAGCTATTATACTATTGGCATCAGCTCTAATTCCTATCATAATCAGCTGTTATTTAATGAGTTCCCAGCTTAGGGGAGTTCCTTTCTCAATATCATTTACGGCCGTCATGCCAAGTACCTCTTCGTAGTGCCTGGTATGCATTCCGTTTCCGGGTCTGATGGATCTGACGTTTTCAGGCGTAAGCTTCTCTCCTGCCTTTATGTCTTTTACCACGAAAAGAGATCTGCTAAGTCTCCTCTCTGATGCCTGCTTGTCGCTGATCCCGTAATCATAGGATCCAAGCGCCTGTTCCATAATGCGGACATTTTTGACCATCTCCGCAAACTCCTTTGGCTCCATAGAAAAGGCATCATCCACACCGCCTGCAGATCTGTTAAGGGTCAAATGCTTCTCGATCATCTTTCCGCCAAGGACAACACTTCCCTCAGCAACCACGCTGCCAAGTGTATGGTCAGAAAGTCCCACAAGGCACCCATATTTATCCGCAAGACACTGCATCATCCTTAAGTTTACCATGTCATAAGGAGTTGGATAAGCGCTTACGCATTTAAGGAGTATCACATCCTCATTTCCCTCTTCCCTGCAGGTATCAAGTGCCAGCTGAATATCCTCTTCATAAGCGATACCTGTTGCCAAAATGATCGGCTTATGGAGCTTTGCTATTTTTCTTATAAGCGGAATGTCATTGATTTCAAAGCTGGCAATCTTATAGGCAGGAACCTTTAAATTCTCAAGATAGTCCACTGCTGTAAAATCGAAAGGTGATGAAAAGCACTCAAGTCCAAGCTTGTTTGCCTGCTCAATTAGTCCTTCATGCCATTCCCAAGGGGTATAAGCTTCTTTGTACAGGTCGTGGAGCGTCCTTCCCTCCCAGAGGCTTCCCTCTGAAGTCATGAACCAGGGTTTATCGCAATCTATCGTTATTGTATCAGCAGTGTAAGTCTGCAGCTTTACTGCATCAGCTCCCGCTTCAGCAGCTGCATGGATTATCTCGACCGCCCTGTTATAGTCACCGTTATGATTTCCGGAAAGTTCCGCAACAATAAATGTCTTTTGTCCCTCTCCTACAGATTTTTTACCAATTTTAATACTCTTGTTGAACATAGAACAACTTCTCCTGTCTTTATCCAATTGCCTTTATATATGACACGATTGCTCCGGCCATGACGGTAGAATACCCTGTAGCTTCAAAGCACTTTCTTGATGCGACATTGTCTTCTTTGACGAGTCCTGTAAGTACTTTAACCCCGAGGGGTTTTACAATATCATCTGCCATTAAAAGAATCTTTTTCCCATAGCCCTGTCCCCTTTTATCCGGAGACACCATGTAACTTATCTCTGCAACTTCCCCGCCATCTAATATATCAAGCCTTATATTTCCTACGTCCTTGCCATCATCCTCAAGGATATACATATGGCAGTCGGGATCGGAAAGCTTTTTCTCAAGCCACTTCAAGTGATCCTCAAGCGCTATTTTTCCTTCAGAGAAAGAATTTTTCCTTGTAGTTTCGTCATTTCGCCAGCTAAGTATCGTCCCGGCGTCATTCATTGTAACTTTTCTAAGTTCCATACATTTGCCTTTTATATAAAATATTCCAGCGTCTGCAGATTCCGTTTTTGCACGAACTTATGCATCCAAAAGCTCTGTCTTTCTATGGATCGAAGGATCCTCATATTTATCAAGAAAATCCAGCCCCAGATACACGATTTCCTTTGCAAAATAAACGTTTTCCATCTGAGTAATAACAGATATAAGCTTGTCTACCTTAAATCCATCAATGTCCCCAAGAACCTCCATAGGGAATTTATCCTTGATAACTGTTATTGCCGGAAATTCCTTCTCATACTCAAGCACATCCCTTGGGTGAGGCTTGATTATAATACGATAGTCATTCTCATACTCTTTTACAATGTCCCTGAACATCTTTGCCCTGACATCCATATCGCAGAGAGGCTCTGTCAATATCATGGCATTTGGCTTAGCACCGGGTGCTCCTGAGTCTCCAAGGAGCTGCGCAAGAACCTTTTCCGAGTTCGGCAAAAAGATATCCACTAAAATCCTGTGGTCTTCCTTGGACAACCGGTTATTAAGCTCCTGTCTGGGAATTTCTATGGTGTTCTTTGGTACACTGTGATTGGCGCTTATGTCGTTTACTTCATAATCAATACAGTATTTGCTGTATCCACTCTCGATAAATATCAGTCCCAGTGCAGCCATAGCCTTTTTTAACGGCCACGCGCCCTTGTTGGCATTCCTTGCCTGATCGTCAAGTCGTCCGGAATTAAGTCCATCCTCGATTGCATGATAGGGAATCTTTTTATAATTGAGATAATAACCTATCGGATCCGAATCACAGAATACATATACATCCCTGTATTTTGTCATATCAGTTGGTATGTATTGTTCCTGGAGTTGTCCAAGAAGCTTGGTGTACTTGATCCTCTGCAGAAGATTCAGGGCAATATTCCCACGATCCTGATGATATTTCATAACCTCAGGCGAAGTAACATCTTCCTTCTCGTCATACATGAATACATTTTCAAAAACGCCTGTATCTTCAAGGCGCTCCTTTAACGAGCCGAAATCATTGGACATGGTGCTAAGGACAATATCAGCCCGTTCTCTGTCCTCTTTTCGCCTGACAAGTTCCTTAACAACAGCTATATATGCATGATAATAGGTATGGCATATGTAAATACGCCCATTAGTCTTTTCACTTTTCATGCCATTTATTATATAATCAATTAGTGGCATTGTCATCCATTTGCCGCAGTTGTATACTGAACCTGATATTCGAAAAAGTGAGGAATAAAAGATATGAAAATGAGATATTGTAAGCGTTGTCTGCAGCCGGACACAAGACCCGGTATTGTTTTTGATGACGAGCAGGTGTGCTTTGCCTGCCGCTATGAAGAATCAAAGGCAACCATCGACTGGGAACAAAGGCACGCAGAGCTTCAGGCGTTTGCTGATGAAGCCAAGGCTGAGGCCAAAAAACGCGGCAACACCTATGACTGCATCATTGGTGTATCCGGAGGAAAGGATTCCACTTTCCAGGCAGTATATGCAAAGGAAAAGCTCGGTCTTAACCCGCTTCTCATTAACTGCATGCCTGATGAGATCACTGAAATCGGCCGCAAGAACATTGAAAACCTCAATAATCTGGGTTTTGATATCATCTCAATCCGCCCGAATCCTATTGTCGCTAAAAAGCTTGCAAGAAAATCCTTCTTTGAACGAGGCAACATTATCGCTGCTTCAGAATACTGCCTTTGGGCTTCTTCATACATAATGGCAGTAAAATTCAATATTCCTCTTATAATACAGGGTGAAAACGCTGCACTTACTCTTGGAGCTGCCAAGAATCAGGAGACAACAGGAAATGCCTTCTCCGTCATGCAGCTTGAGACCATACGCGGCGCAAGTGTAGACAGCTTTGTTGATCTTTCAAACAACATCACAGAGAAGGATCTTTTCCTTTATAAGATTCCTACCGTGGAAGAAATGCAGGCTAAGGGTATCAAGGCTATCTTCCTTCAGTACTATACAAAGGAATGGTCTCAGGTCACAAATGCAGACTTTGCCATTGCACGAGGCCTTACCGGCAGAAGCGATGATCTGCACGACCTTGGAAGATACAGACGCTATACTGCCCTGGACAGCGATCTTCAGATTCCAAACCAGATGATCAAATATCTGAAGTTTGGATTTGGTTATGCAACAGATGAAATCTGCTATGATATCAGAGAAGGACGCTTCAGCCGTGAAGACGGAAAGTGGTATGTGAGAGAATATGATGGTCTTTGTGGTGAAAAGTACATTGATGCCGCCTGCAAATATCTGTCCATAACAAAAGAAGAGTTCTGGGAAGTAGTGGATAAGTACGTTAACAGAGACCTCTTTGAAAAGGTTGATGGAAAGTGGAAACCTAAGTTCACAGTTGGAGAAGACTACGAATCATGAAAAATAGCCATATCACTAAGAAATGGTACCTATATTTAACCGGAGCACTGCTGGCCATTCAGGCCGCAGTGTTTCTCATATTCAGGGGAGAGAGCTATCCCCAGATCCATGACAATCTGGATCTTTTTATGGCTCACTATGAAATGCTGAAGAAGTGGAATCTATGGTTTTCACACGGAGCTGATGCCCCGATACTTCATGGTGTTTCAAGAGATCTTTTTGGATCGGAATTTACTTTTTATAATTTTCTTTACATTATACTTCCGGGATTCTGGGCCTATCTGGCAGGATATTTTGCCAAGATAGCAGTTGGTATTGTATCGTTCATCCTCCTTTCTAAAGACATATATAAAGAAAAATACAATCTTTACAAGCCAATAATCGTCGTTATTGCCGTTGCATTTGCACTTATACCGGTATTTCCAACCTACGGCATCGCATTTACCTCAGTTCCTCTTATCGTGCTGCTGCTTAGGAAGCTATATTATGCCGGTAGTGTAAAGGAAAGAATTCCGCTATACATAGGTGTTTTTCTTTACCCCATTCTGTCATATTTTTCCTATCATGGCTTCTTCATCCTGGGATATATGGTAATCGCCGTGATAATCCTATGGATCAAGGATAAGCACTTTCCTTTGAGTACATTTGTCTCCATCATTGTGCTGTCCCTGGGATACATTATTTTTGAGTACAGACTCTTTTGGGCAATGCTCTTTAATAACAATACCGTTACAATCAGAACCACTATGGATCATGGAAGCCTGTCCTTTGGTCAGGCCATGGCAACAGCTCTTTCAGAGTTTGTAAATGCATCCTTCCACTCAGAAGATTCCCACACTTATGTTATCCTTGGTGTTGTGCTGATAGCAATTGTTATTATAAATATTGGACATGTTAAATCGGGAGAATCAAGAAGAATCCTAACAGATCCGATAAATCTGGTGATGTTATTCATAATCTTCAATGTACTTATATTTGGCCTTTATCAGTTTGAGCCATTCAGACATCTGTTTGAAATGCTGCTTCCACCGCTTACAGGCTTTGAATTTGCCAGAACAGCCTATTTCAACACATTCCTGTGGTATGCAGAGCTCCTGCTGGTATGTACCAGAATGTACGACAGCAAAAAAGATAAAATAAGGCTATTAGCCAATGTGATCGTAACAGTTGCTATCCTCGTAGTGATGTTTGTACCTCAGGTATATAACGACTTTTACTATACCTGTTACAACCAGGCTTACAAGATCATCAAGCACAAGGAAACCAGCACTGTTAACTACAACGAGTTCTATTCAGAGGCTCTCTTTGATAAAATAAAAGCTGATATCAATTACAGTGGCGAATGGTCTGCTGCTTACGGCATGCATCCGGCAGTTCTAAACTACAACGGAATTGCCAGCGTAGACGGATATCTTGGTTTCTATTCACAAGACTATAAAGAGAAATGGGCAAAGATTGTAGCCCCTGCCTTTGATGGCTCTCCGTCACTTAAGTCATATTTTGACGGATGGGGCGCGAGAGTGTCGCTTTATTCCGGCTCAGATGAAAACACCTATGCTCCGCTGAGAAATCTGGAATTAAACGATACAAGACTCATGGTAGATATTGATGAACTTAAAAGTATTGAATGTAAGTACATCTTTTCAAGGATTGAGTTTTCAAATGCTTCTGATCTGGGAATAACTCTCATAGGAACCTACTCAGACGACAGCAGTCCCTACACTATCTACTTATACGATACGGGATTTGACACACCGAATTAACAATCTATGTTATCCTAATAAATAACCTCCGGATATGACGTAAACAATCATCCGGAGGTATTTTATTATCACATTACTGCTATGATCCATATCTCAAAAATCATCTTGTTAATTCATAACTGTTCCACATATCTTCCGAAAACATATGTGTTTTCTCTTTCATATCCGCGCTCAGCATAAGATTTTCAATGGCCTTATCCTGAACTTCATCATCTGCCACATAAAGAATTATCTTATCTGCCTCTTTTACTTTCTCATCAGTGATTATCTGAAGGTTTTCTTCATCCATGTAGAAAACCTCTTTATACTCAAGCAGTTCATCCGTAAGCCTCCATACATTATAAGGTGTTGCGGGATTGAACATAACTACGGCAGTTTTATCACTGTTTGCTGCCGCGTAACTCACTTTTTCTATATCTTCGCGATATTCAAAAAGAACATTATCGTCGAAAATAAAGCCTTTCACCAGGATAACAGCAGCCAGTAAGGGCAAAATAGCAAGTGCTATATTATTATTTAATTTCGCCAGATATTTATTAAGCAGGACAAATACAAGCATTATAGTAAGGGCATATATTGGCATTTCATATCTGTTTGAAGCCCATCCCACAAGGAGTCCTGCTTTAGATGCCAAAAGAAAATATGAAACAATCGCTATTCCTAAAATAATAAACTGAGGACTGCATTCATCTCTTGTAACGTTCTTTCTGCTAAAGGCATTTGTCCTAAGCAAATGCACTATTACAAGTATAAAAATAACCGGAGCAATTATAAGGAGCAGCCCCGAAAATACAAAGTCATTAAGTAGCCCCCCAAAAAAGCTGACTCTCATAAACGAATTTCCAAGATCAAAAAGACTACCGGCAGCTTCTGTCCCTCTATAGCCTCCAAAAAGCTGGTGCAAACTTGCAGGATAATACAGCACAGCAAATGCCATACTGATAACGCATGATATTACATAATATGCTGCTTTTTTTAAATCATTCTTCCAAAATACAAGCCAAATGGTAAAGCAAAAACCAATCGGTACAAAGAAAAACAAATAAAAATACTGTGTAAGAAAACCCAAAAAGTTTATTATCATAATAGGAATCAGATAAAACACTACAAACCTTGCTCCGTTCAGCTCTCCGATAACTCTCAGATCAAACTTTCCGCTAATGAGGTTTGTATAGTAGTTTACATGCCATGATTCTCTTGAAATCCTCATTATCATGGCGATATGCCCCATTGCACACAGAAGTATAAATACCGTCAGCCAGGCATACATGCGTATGAAAATGGTGGCAGATACCGTCTGTGGATTCATCCCCCAAAACGCAAGGATCGTAAGCCTTAGATAATCCGGAAGTTCAAGCATTTGCAGTATTCTGTTAAACAGGAAAAAAGAAAGCAAAAATGCTATCAGATTCGTAATAAGCCCAGACCACTTGGTGAATTCAAGTGGAAAAAATGAGCACACGGTATGAAAAATATAGTAATAAAGAGGCGGATGGACGTCCCAGGACTGCACCAGCTTCACCAGTCCATAATTAAACCGCTCTCCCGGCTTTACAGTAAATTCAGTCAGAATTGTAAGGTCATCCTGCCACTCTCTGTCAGGCTGATAAAGTCCGATACTGCGATTTGATGAAAAATATGTATAGTACTCATCTTCATGAAATCCTGCTTTCTGAAAGCAATAATACAAATTGACAGCCAACGACAGGGCAAAGACTATGAGAATCCCTATTAATTTATAATCAAAAGCAGGTGTTCTTCTTTTCATTTTAAAGTGCCTCGGTAATCAGAGTCCTCTGATCTTCGCATGCAGACTTCTTATCTGCCTTGGAAAAGTCGATAAAATCATAAGATAACTCTTCTGTTTTAAGGTCAAATACTCGTTTGACGCTATATTTTTCCTGTTTTTCCTGATATAGGCCACCACTTCCATATAAAAGCTGTTATCCGGAGTCATCTTTGAAACCGGTATATGAAGCAGATAATCAAGCCTCTGATAATATCCAAACCTACGGGCTACATTAAGGAGCTCCGGATATCTTTTCTCCACAAGATTCAGCGCCACATCGGAATTTCTGACTATATCTGTAAATACACTCGGAAAGTAGTCCTTATCTTCTTTTTTTCTTCTGGTATTACTTCCGGTTCTGTAAAAGACATGGTAATACTGCTGTGGCAAAATAAGGAGTTTATTTATCCTTGAAAGCATATGTATCATCAAATAAAAGTCTTCGTTTAGCTCGCCCTCAGGGAACATCATGTCTTCTGTAAAATAAGCTCTTTTAACAAGTTTGGTACAAAAAGACGCATCTCCTGTATGCATTAAAAGCGTCCTAAGATGCTCCGCAGGAGTTATTACAGTGGGTTCCTTCGGTGGGATCACAACATCAGGGAGTTTGGTTCCGTCCTCTGAAATTTCATCTCTGGAAATCTGGACCATATCTGCATCATACTTAATCGCCGCCTCTAAAAGAGTTCTATACATCAATGGATCCACAAAATCGTCACTGTCGACAAAGCCTATATAATCTCCTGTCGAATGTCTGATCCCAAGGTTTCTTGCGCTGCTGGAGCCGCCGTTCTCCTTGTGAAGAACAGTAACATTAGAATACTTTACCGCTAACCCTTTAGCGACAGCAAAAGTATTATCTGTTGAGCCGTCATCAACAACTATAACCTCTAAAAGTCCCTCCGGATAATCCTGCGTGGCCACAGAAGCCACACATTTTTCCAAAAGGGACTCAATATTATAAGCCGGTATGATCACTGATATTTTACTGGTGATCTGTGCCATTAAATCCTCCAATATTCCTAAACTCTTGTATCATTTTCTCTTAAGATATATTTCTCTCGTACTATATATCCTCTTTTATCAAATTCACTCTTATTCAAATTAGCGAGGTCATACAATTACTCAAGAACATTCTTCTCCCGGAAAGTTCGAATAAATCCGGGTGGTTTAATAACATTTGCTATGCTTACAGGGCCTGCATTACTTGGAGTCGGTTCTCTACCATCAAGATATTCTCTGCAAAACCTAAGAAGCTCCTTAGCAGCATTATCAGCGTTCCAAAGTTTCTCTATTGTAGACTTCCCTTCACGAGCCATTCTATTCATAGCAGCCCTGTCATCAAACAGGTTTTGCACTTTAAGTTTCAGCTCATTAAGGCTGCCTTTTTCATATATGAGTCCGTTTTTTCCATCTTCGATAAGGAATGGCACACAGCCTGCTTCCCTGGATGCTACGATGCAACATCCCCCGGACATTGCCTCATTGACAACCGCTCCCCATCCTTCAAGGTAATTGCTGGTAAAAAGAAAGATATCGGCTGTTTCCATTGATTTGCGCACTTCTCCGGGCTTTTTGCCCCCTGATAAGGTAACTTTTTCCGAAAGTCCTTGTTCTTTTATCTTAGCAGCGAGCTCTTCCTTTTTATTGCCATCACCGATTATTTCCATTTCAAAATCGTATCCCTTGTTATTAAGAAATCCGGCAACTTCAACAGCATACTCAGGGTGTTTTAAATCTATAAGCCTTCCGGCCCACAAAATACGAATCTTTCCGCCCGGGTCATTCTCATTACAGTTGGAAGCTGTTTCCTCACTGACATTTCCCTCCGGAAAGTATCCCCATTTAAGCATTTTCCCCGGATAACTGCGAATCAAAGAAAAATCTGAAGATACATATGCTCCTGCGCAAAGAAGATAAACCGGCATATTTCTGTATCTGATATGGTCATTGTACTTGTGAATAAGGCCCTTCGGGCTTATGGCTTTCCATTGGCCCTCTCTGTATATACGCTCACTTACCCTGAAAGAAAGCTTTCCTGAGCTCAGCCTTCTATTTTCCAAACCTTCTATGCTTCCCTCTGTCCATCCAAAAATCGTAACATCGCTGTTAATAATCAGATTTTCGCAAATCTCTCTATCTTCATAAAGCAGTAAAACAAAGGGATATTCTGACACATCAACGGACCATCCCATTTCAACTCTCTTCTGCTCCATTGGCATAGTTTGAATAAAATGAAATTCAACATCTTCCCGGTCATTCATAGCGCGGCAAAAGGGCAGCTGATGATGATTTATGTAGTTGGAAACAAAAGTAACGACCATCGCAACCTCTTGCTATTTTATTTCTTATTGGATATCTCGGTATAGATTTCCACAAGTCTCTTGTAATTTGCATCCGGATCATGGACTTCCAGCGCCCTTTTTCTTGCATTATCTCCAAAAACATCTGCTATTACAGGTTCATCCCAAATCTGCAATATTCCGTCCGTGAGACTTTCCACATTTGCTTTTTCGAATATTACGCCCTCTTTATCAGCCTGAATAAGGCTTGGAATTCCACCGGCTCTTGCAGCCACAACTGGCATACCCAAAAGCATAGCCTCGCACAGGCTGTTAGGTGAATTCTCAACAATTGACGGACATACAAAAACACTGCTTTTTAGAAACTGCTCCTTCATCTGGGTATCAGTTAAAGTTCCCAGCATTGTAACCTTTTTCTTCAACTTGTACTTAAAAAGAAGGGACTTTAAATACTTCCCATATGCGCTGGCACGCATGAAATAAGGATATTTACTGTTACCCTTACCGATAATATTGTTTCCTGCAACATAAAGATGCGCATCCGGATACTTCTCAAGGATTCTTGGCATTGCTTCTATCATGAAATGAAAGCCTTTAAGCGGATAATCTCCCTGTGAAAGGAATATGGAATGAGGTTCTGCTACGCCGGCTTTCCATTTTCCCTCGTAGAAACAAGGGCGCATAGTTTCATTCATTTTATAATACTCTGCCTCAGGATTTATTTCAGAAGTGATTTTCCTGTCAAAATCTGTACGTCCGGTGATATTGTCTGTTAAAAGAATTGCTTCTCTCTCGTGTTCTGCTCTGACTTTGTACTTTTCCTGCTGCTGGATAATAGTGTCATTTTTCAGCCTGTCCCTGAAGGTTGTCATCCGCTGGACTTCAAGTGGCAATTCCGCCATATAGTCCTCTGCAATCTTGCAGCAAAGCCCCTGAATCCCCAAAAGAGATCTCTTCGGATTCCCGAAAGCCCGCAGCATTGCCAGCGAATGAGGAAATTCAGCACCAAAAATATGAAGAACATCAGGTTTAAAATCGTCCAAAATCACATGAAACCTGTTCTCCACAGTTCCATCATACACTTCCGGATGATCCAGATCTTCGCTAAATCCAAAGTAAGTAATCCCATCTATCACTTCACTTGAAGATGAGATCTCACCCTGTGCAGGAAAACATATCCCGAGTTCTATTCTGTTGTCAAAATCTGTCTGCCTCATTATTCGCTCCAGACACCCCGTAAGCCATCCTTCCCTTACGGAGAAAGGCAGATCATGCGCCTTTGCATAGGCCGGGAGCATGATATTGCAAAGCCATAAAACTCTCAAACCACTTCACCTCGTAGCAAATTTAATCACCATTTTATTTTCTATTCTTAGCCTTGTACAAAGCACTTTTTATCGCATTATACATACCAGACGTTACTTTATTTGATGCAATGACTGCTCTTAGATTTGCCAAAGTAATAAATCTGATAAAATCATATTTTCTGACCTTCGAAGCCGGAAGATACATCTTGATTATTTCTTTTCGCTCCTGCTCGGAAATCTTTTTATTCTGATCGGAAAAACCACCGCCCTCATAATTTGCTATCACAATCGGCATATAGAAGGTAACGGCCTTTTCTTTGTAAAAACATCTAAGGAACTGCTCATAGTCCGCTCTTACCTTATATTTCAGTTCAAAAGGATTCTTATAGATAAGCCTCTCATCATAAAAACAGGCTTGGTGTGAAGGCACATTTCTGTAACAGGCAAAATCATCGATCTTTGGATTGGAGGCAACTCTGTGTCCGGTAATACAATCGAAGATATCTCCGTAAAAAATGGTGGGAAGTGTGGTTCCCTCCCGGGAGTTTCTTTTAACTATTATGTCATGAATCTTCTCAAGTACATCTTTTGAGGCAAAGGTATCTCCACAGTTTAAAAAGAAAATATAAGCAGGGCTCTCCCCCGCCTTTAAGATCTTTACATCATCCTGATTAACAACATCTTCATGCTTAGCCCTCTCTGAGCTTATTCTGTTTTCAAGCTGCGCAGAGGCTATATTCATAGCATGATAAATGCCGTTATCGCAACTCTCCATCAGCGTGATGACCTTTTCGTCAGTATCATCCACTGATCCCACAGCATACCTTTCCTTAAGCTTATCCATGGATCCGTCTGTAGACATCCCATCCTTGATAAAAATCCTATAATTTGAATAACTCT
Source organism: Butyrivibrio sp. (assembly GCA_015056585.1). Lineage (GTDB taxonomy): Bacteria > Bacillota > Clostridia > Lachnospirales > Lachnospiraceae > Butyrivibrio. The sequence continues at coordinate 35,382 of SVFZ01000007.1, forward strand.
GCCCAAGAACGCTGTCCAGAGTTGCAAAAAGCTTGTCTCCCGCATTATATGAAACAATTATTATTGTGAAAAAAGGCTTTTTCATCACCAATCCCCCTAATAATATCCCCTCTCAGACAGTGTAAGAGGGAGCTCGTGAAACAAAAACGTTTGATATGGTAAAATCCTGATTCCATCATTGCCTGCACCTCTCATATAGAGAGCAAAATATCCAAGAGCAAGTACTAAGACAATAACGCTTGCTATTTGTCTTTTTCTGTCATCCTTAATCTTTTTTATCAGATAGGGTACAAATAAAACCTGAGTAACGGTCAGATAATAACCGACTCTGGATATTACCGGCAGAAATGATCCGAACACGTACAGTACCAAAGCCATAAGGTTACTTATAAAATAAAACTCTCCCGTCCTGTCGCCCAGAATATGGTCCCTATACATCCACAGCGAAAAAGCTAGTACCAGAGCGCATCTGATAATGTTCGCAGCACTTGTTCCGCCGGTCAGATACTCGGTATCCTTGTAGGACGGGTACAAGAAAATAACGATCTTAAGATATATGTCCTTAAGGAAAAGGCAGGAAATCCCACCCGCCAGCAGCAGTGCATATAGTCTCCTGTTCCATTTAAGCTGTGCAAGCACATATAAAACCAGAACGACAAGCAGCGATTTATGGAAAAGAGATCCAATAAGCAAAATGATCACAAATCGTGGCCAGTCTTTTTGAATAACATACTTTATCGAATAAAGTGCAACAGAAAGCGCCAGATAATATCTGACTGTACTTAATGATTGAAAGTATAACCCCAGGAGCATAAAAAGAATAAAACTTAGTGAAAACCATTTGCTCTGGTCATACATTGCCTTCATAAAAAAGGCTATGGTAGCAAAAGAAAAACAGGCAAATACCAAAAGATAATTTTCAAAGCCACACAAATAATAAACAATGTATGTAAGGGCGTTAAATCCTATCTCTGTAGGCACATAAGCCCTGCTGTATACCAAATGCATGAATTCCACATACTTAAGGTAATCATTTCCGACATTTAATCTCAGAGCTGAAACTGCAAATAACAAAGTAAAGATGATCATCAGACAGATCACATTTACAAGCTCTCTTCTTGACATTCCACGCCACAAGATAGCGCCTTTGCCCGACATATATGGAGTTTTCGCATTCCTGACCTGAAGCGACAAAAGGATAACCATCGCCGTCAGCGACAAATAAACTGCCATAACCTATACCTTGTTTTTCATTGTTTTAGTGTTTTGCCATGGGCGATTCCCTTGCAGAGCACTCCATATGCCCTCAAGAAACCATATTCGCTACACATTTTGTTTCTATTTTTAAAAAGAAACCTAAATCCCAATAATATAGCCATTTTCCCGTAAAGAAAATGGTAAAGGACGCCTCTGTCAAAGAAGAACTTCTCGGTATATCCCTTAAACCATGTGGACTCTCCCGGGGTTTCGCGGCCTATGGTAACATCTGTTCTGTAGATTGAAAGCTTTTTTTCGAGGCAGTCATGCAAAAACAATGAGTCCTCCCCATTCATATAGGGAGCTCCGCCTCCGAACAAAAGAGAGTACTTTACTCCACTGTCTATCAGCTTTTGCCTTCTTGCACATATGGCATATGCCGGATATCTTCCATAGTTAAGCCGGGAAACTTTTGCATAATCTGTATTCCAGTAGGTTTCTCTTCCGGGCTGCGCCTTTACATTAAAAAGAAGAATATCAGCCTCAGGATGCTTTTCAAACTCTCTTAAAACAAGCTGATCATAACCGTCATTATAGACTATGTCATCATCTGCAAACTGAATAATCCCGGCATCCGGGTCAGAGTTTTCCAACGCTGTATTTCTTGACAGTCCAACGCCTTTGTCAGAGCTTTTTATTATTTTTACGTCATGCTCCCCAAATTTAAGCACTTCTGTGGAAAAACCGGTAAATCCAAGCTTTTCTTTTGCCTCCTCCGACAGTATCTGATCCACAAGGCAGGCATCGGTCTGTATATTCATCCGCCTGATCAGATCCATTGGGTCCTTATTCACAGCGGATATCAGAATCTGTAGTTTTTTATCCTTAATCTCTTTTTCCATCACAAACAATTAGTTTTATTTATTCTTAAACCCGTAATACCGTCTCATAAACTTTCCGGAAGCTCTGACAAGCACAAGTCCCAAAACAGGACATTCATGCTTTTTAAGCTGTGCTATAATGTGCTCTGCCATTGCGCCGTTTCTTTTGCCATATGGCACGCAGAGGATAACTCCTGCACAAGTCCCGATCTTTCTGTAGTTATCAAGAACACTTCCCGGAACAGCCATAGGTATCAGCTTTGTACCCCCGCTGGTCCTGTCACTTCCGAGAATCTTTATTAGTTTCTCCGTGTCTTTAGCTGAAATTTCATCATTTTCAATGCTGTCTGCAGATATGACTACAACTTCATCTGCGCCGTTTACAATCTTGTCATAGGCTGCTACCAGTTCGTTTTTAAAGAAGCTGTCCTTAAATTCTCCATCAAAAAGAACTCCCAGAACCGGAAGTTTATACCTCTTTTCGCAGTCCTCAGGCACATACACGGCATCATCCACAGCATCTAGGAGCATTAGTGCAAAGATCGCTGTAAAAAGACCTATAACCGCCCCAAATATCGTTGCAACAACGCTTCTGTCAGTAAATTTATCAAGTCTTGCCTCATCTGACCCCAAAAGCTGAATTGAATCGAAAGCTTCATTTATCTCTCCGTAGTTCTCCAGCGAGCTTACAGTTGCCTTCAATATAGCATCTGACACTTCTTTTTGGCGGTTTGTAACAGTAACCACCATGATTCTTACATCAGAGGGTATATCAAGGTCTATTGACGAAACAAGTTCATCTCTTGAAATAACATTTTGGCCTGCTGCCGATTCCAAATCATCTTCTGCAACCACCACGTATCCGGCCTCTGCCAGATTATCAATAACAGGCTGCAAAACCTGATCGGTAGTCTTTAGCTGATTATTCCAGGTATAAGCGTTATAATAGTCCACCAGAGTGCCCTTATTCTCATCAAAAGCAAAGCTGATGTAGAGCTTGGCGTTTGCGCTGTAGGTCTTTGCGGGACCAAAAGTCACGTTCACCAGTGTATAAATACATGCACACAGAGCTGCTCCGATAACGGCAGATAAAGGTATTATCCATATTTTTTCCAATAATCTGAGATAGAAGCTTCTAAGGTTTACAGCTTCCTCCATATGTCCCTTGCTACTTCTCTCCATGCTCTTCTCCGTTATTTTTTCTGAGCTGTTATCTGATTTTCCTCTACACCTTCAGTACTGTCGGGTGTAAACAGAATCTTTATCGTCAAAAGCATCAGTTTGATATCAAGCCAGATTGAATAATTCTCAATATATGTAAGATCAAGCTTTAATTTGTCGTAAGGAGTAGTATTGTACTTACCATAGACCTGTGCATATCCTGCAAGTCCGGCCTTTACTTTCATTCTGAACGCAAATTCAGGCATTTCACTTAAATACTGCTCGATGATCTCAGGTCTTTCAGGCCTTGGTCCGATAAATGACATATCCCCCGCAAGAATGTTAAACAGCTGGGGAAGTTCGTCAATCCTGCATTTTCTGATAAATTTGCCAATTGGTGTAATTCTGGAATCGTTCTTGGAAGCAAGTCTTGCAACGCCATCTTTTTCAGCATCTACCCGCATGCTCCTGAACTTCATGATCATAAACTTCTTTTGGCCAATTGTGCACCTTACCTGTTTGTAAAGGACAGGGCCTTTATCGTACAGCTTTATTATAATTGCAGTTATCAGCATGATTGGCGAAGTAAGTATTATCAGTAAAAGAGATATCACTATATCTATAAGTCTCTTGATAGCTCTTTTCTCAATCTTGATCGCATACTCCCTGATAAGAAGCACCGGAGTATCAAAAAGATGCAGTTCGGATGATCCTTTCAGCAGAACATCCGTTATCTTGGGCATTACGTAAATTCTGATATTCCTGCCATAACAGTACTTGACCAGTCCGTTTCTGAATTCACTGGGAACATCCCATATTATTACACCATCATAATTTCCAAGACATTCCTGTCTTACTTTTTCGATACCTTCCGAGATATTGACAGTCTTTGCTATATGATATTTGTCTTTTCTGGAATTAAACTTATTTATTATATCCTCTACAGAGTAGGCGCCGCTGACAAGCAAAAGCTCTCTCGGCTTAAATATCGCCGTATAAATAGCATTCGTTGCATGTGCCCAGAGGAACGAAATAGCCAGCTGAATAAGGCAGACTTCAATGATCGGCACAACCGGAACAAGCCAGTTTCTCAAAAGTGAGATCTGGAAATAAGAGATCACATTTGCCATAAGGATGGCAAATATCTGTGAAAAGAACACCTCCATGGACTTTAAATACCCTATTTTCAGTCCGCCATAGGTGTTTGAGAAAAACATAAGCAATATAAAATAGATAGCTAAAATAAGCAAATGTCCACGAAAATACAGCTTAAGACCATTACCGAGATAGTATCCGTCCTGGCTGATACGCTCAGCGGATACCATTGGATAGTAGGTTCTGAACCAGAAAAATGCATAAACACAAGTCTGCATTAAAAGTCCGACAAACCCCAGCAGTAAAACCAGAATTCTTTTTACTGACTCAACATGCTTCATAAAATTACCCCTTCACCAAAACTTAAATTCTCCTGAGTGTAGCCCTGACGGCCCATCCAACAAAGTAAAAAAATGATTCAAAAACAGAAAGATCTGCTATGTTTCTGTATAAAAACCAAATCCTCTCCACTGCCACAAGCTTATTGGAAGAAAGAGATTTTTTCGGTCTCCTGTAAATGGCAAGATTCTCATCAAGCCCGTAGGCAGTATAACCACTTTTAAGTATCCTCCACCAGGTCGCCGTATCCTCACTCGGAACCTGAGGCATGTGGATGATTTCCTTGCCTATCCTGTCAACATCAAACATTACCGTAGTGGTAAAAATAACGGTCCTTGAAAGCGCCTGCCTGAAGTTTAACTTTGCAGGAGCCTTTACAACCTTACCTGTAGGTCTTGCATTCTCGTCCCCGAATTCGTAGGAGTGAAAAGAAAAAGCCGCTTCCTTCTCCTCCATAAAACGTATCTGCTTTTCCAGCTTATCCTCTCTCCAAATATCATCAGCATCGAGAAAAGCTATGTATTGTCCGGCCGCAGCATCAATTCCGCTGTTCCTTGCTGCCGCAGCGCCTTCATTTCTGTTTTTCTTTATAAGCCTGATACGTTTGCCCTGAGACCTTATGATTTCCTCAATGACTAAGACGCTGTCGTCCCTTGAAGCATCATCTACCAAAATGAGCTCCCAGTCCTTGTAGGTCTGGGCATTTACCATCTCAATAGTCTCTGCAATATATCTGGCTGCATTATAGACCGGTACGATAATGCTGACCATTTATATCCCCTTTTACAGTCCCATTCCAATAAAAGATAATTGCCGCTTGCGCATAAACACGCAACCTTAACATGTATTTTACACTGATTGGACGATTATTTCCACTGCATCCTGTATTCCATAGGACTTACCCCTTCAATCTGCTTAAATATCCTTGAAAAATAGTACAGAGGCGTAATTCCGCAGGCATTACCGACTTCTTCAACCGTCTCATCGGTAAACCTCAGCATCTGCTTTGCATGAGTTATCCTTGTGACCAGTAGATAACTGATTATTGACGTTCCGAATTGCTCCTTAAATTTTCGTGAAAGAGTATATTTATTTACCAAAAACATTTCCGCAAGCATGTCAAGGGTTATCTTCTCCTGATAGTGCGTATCTATGTAATCCTTCAGCGCAAAGACCTTCCTGGAATCAGATGTTACAGCTGCTGCCTCCGGGTTCCAGCTAAAGCTCATCAGAAAGGTGATAAGCCCGGACAGTTTCTCATTTATCCTGATATCCTTAATGTAATCAGAGGATCTGGCGATCATATTTATATCTCTCCAGATTTTTTCAGCCTCTCCAAGGTCCTCAGGATGAAAAACAGGCTGACCTCCCCTCTCAACATACTTAAGGTATATTGGCAAAATGGCTTCTCCATTGAAATGAATCCATTCCAAAGTCCATAAGTTCTCTGAGGTCCTGTGATAATACGGTGTTTTACAGCTGATAAAGACGCAGTCTCCGCTTTTTACCTTATATTCTTTACCGTCATAATCAAGGATTCCCTCTCCTTCCTTGACGTAGAAAAATAGGAATGAGTCCAGATTCTGTCTCTTGCTGGTATGGGTTTTTTTCGCCTGAAGACTGCCTATCTCCTGAAGATGCATAAGATTCGACCTTGCAAACTCAGATGGCGTATAAAGCATTCTGTCCGAGGATACAAATTCACCGGTAAAATAGTATTTTTCCATGTTAACTACCTTTTTTATCTTCTAAATTTCGCATAAAAAATGCTTCTTTATGTTCATAATACCCCATCCCCGCGCCATGTCAATATAATGCAAATCAAAATCAAGAAAGTGAATGGAAAAGCGAAAATTCAACCAATATAATAAGTTCGAAACATGCAAATGAAACCAATTCTAAATCAGAGAGGTTATTATATGTCAAAAAAAGCACTTATTACAGGTATTACAGGACAGGACGGATCTTATCTTGCAGAATTCCTTCTTGAAAAGGGATATGACGTTCACGGTATCATCCGCAGATCTTCTGTAGACTACAGAGAGAGAATCGCTCATCTTGAAGGACATCCTCATTTCCACCTTCACTATGGTGATCTTGGCGACTCAATGAGCATTCTTGGTGTTGTAGGCAAAGTTCGTCCGGACGAGATCTACAACCTTGCAGCGCAGTCTCATGTTCAGGTATCTTTCGATTCTCCTGAGTTTACAGCTGATGTTGACGCTACCGGCGTACTCAGAGTTTTGGAGGCTGTTCGTCAGTGTGGTCTTGCTGATACATGTCGAATTTATCAGGCTTCTACATCTGAGCTCTACGGTAAGGTTGAGGAAGTTCCTCAGAGTGAGAAGACTCCTTTCCACCCATACAGCCCTTATGCTGTAGCCAAGCTCTACGGCTACTGGATCATCAAAGAGTACAGAGAAGCTTACAACATGTTCTGCTGCTCAGGTATTCTTTTCAACCATGAGTCAGAAAGACGCGGCGAGACTTTCGTAACACGTAAGATCACACTTGCTGCCAGCAGAATAGCTCAGGGCAAGCAGGACAAGCTTTATCTCGGAAACCTTTCTTCCCTTCGTGACTGGGGATATGCAAAGGACTACGTAGAGTGTATGTGGCTCATCCTCCAGAACGACAAGCCTGAAGATTTCGTTATCGCAACAGGTGTACAGCACTCTGTTCGTGAGTTTGCACAGCTTGCTTTCCACTATGCAGGCATTGAGCTTGAATTCAAGGGCGAAGGCGCTGACGAAAAGGGTTACGACAAGAAGACCGGAAAGGTTCTTGTTGAAGTATCCCCTGATTTCTACAGACCTACTGATGTTGTTAACCTTCTTGGAGATCCTACCAAGGCAAAAGAGAAGCTTCACTGGAATCCTCAGACAACATCCTTCGAAGAGCTTGTAAAGATCATGGTAGAACATGACATGAAGAAAGTTGCTGTAGAAAGAGCAAACGAACACGTTAAGTTTAACCTTGCTGAATTCCTTGAAAAAGGCATCGACAAGTAATTCTTTTTAGGAGGCACCATCAATGGAAAAGAATTCCAAGATCTACGTGGCAGGCCATAGAGGAATGGTTGGATCTGCCATTGTAAGAGAATTAAAGAAACAGGGTTACAATAACATCATAACCCGCACTCATAAAGAACTGGATCTCACAAGACAGGATCAGGTAGAAAAGTTCTTTGCCGAGGAAAAGCCTGAATATGTATTCCTTGCAGCTGCAAAGGTTGGCGGTATCATGGGAAATTCAGAAGCACTTGCGGATTTCATGTATGAGAACATGATCCTTGAAATGAATGTCATCCATTCCGCCTGGCAGAACGGATGCAAAAAAGTAGAGTTCCTTGGTTCATCATGCATCTATCCCAGAATGGCTCCACAGCCCATGAAAGAAAACTGTCTCTTGACATCAGAACTTGAAAAGACCAACGAAGCATATGCTCTTGCCAAGATTTCAGGCCTTAAATACTGCGAATATCTCAACAAGCAGTATGGCACAGATTATATTTCCGTAATGCCAACAAATCTCTATGGTCCAAATGATAACTACCACCCAACACATTCACATGTGTTACCGGCTCTTATCAGACGATTCCATGAGGCAAAAGAGCAGAATCTCCCTTACGTAACATGTTGGGGTGACGGAAGTCCTCTTCGTGAGTTCCTTTATGTTGACGATCTCGCTAATCTCTGCGTTTTCCTCATGAACAATTACAGCGGAGATGAAACTGTAAATGCAGGAACCGGTAAAGAGCTTACTATAAAAGAGCTCACAGAAAAGGTTGCCGGTATCATCGGCTATAAGGGCGAGATACGCTGGGATCCTTCCAAGCCAAACGGAACACCAAGAAAACTCCTTGATGTTTCAAAAGCTAAGGAACTTGGCTGGACATACACAACAGAGCTTGATGACGGAATTAGACTCGCTTACGAGGATTTCTTAAACAATCCTATGCGTGCCGAGAGATAATTCAAATTGCATAACCCGGTAAAAACGTGCGCCGCCGGGCGCACATGAAAACGCCTGTGGAAATACCTATAATTTCCACAGGCGTTATTTTTCATAAATACATATAAGTTTTATCTGAATTCGCAAGCGATAAATGTTTCTCCGTTATCATCCTGATAATAATAAATCCCTGCACTGCTAAAGGACTTTCTGAGCACGTTGGCACTGTGTCCCGGGCTTAGCATCCAGGCAAGGACTACATTCTCAGGCTTTTGCTGATTGTAGTTCTCCGCATGTGCCAGATTCTCGCCGTTTGTAAGGCTTGATACGGTGTACCAGGCTTTCCCGTTAGGTCTGATATGAGAAAACTTCTGTGAACATTCCGCTGCCCTGATACCGGCGACATCAGTCAATCCCTCATCCATTGTAAGAGCATCAAGTCCATAACTGGCCCTGTACTCATTGATGTGGGCAAGTACGTCTCCTGCACTGGAATCAGAAGCTTTTACAGTAAGCGGGCAACATAGCAAACAAATCAAAAATAATGTTACTAAAGAAACTATCGCCTTCCTCATAAAGTATCCCCCTCTTTCTAATTCAACGGTAGCTCGTAACTTTATATTTTGTTTTCACTACCATTATGATACTTTATTTCGGGGCAAAAGTCCTTGAAATGCAGTTTTTATGCGGTTTTTTAAGATTTATTTAAGTTTGTTTATTATTTGTTTATATTTCTTTATCATCAATTTATTGACTTTAAACCATCAGTAAATTTTTTTCCCAGTAACTCTATCTTTTCTGATACATTATTTGTAGCAGCCGGGAAAGGATAGTATCCGACTCTGTCTCCGTCCTTAGGGTAATAAACAGTCATATCCCCAAGGGTAAAACTGTCTACTGCATATTCGCCATAATCCTGCTGATCTGCAAGATATACCGGATTAAATCTTTGGATATCCTCACGAATAATATTTATCCCTTTATATATCACCCAGACAATCAAAAGTGTCACAAAGCACCTGAAAATAAATACCACAACATTCTTATTGTTGCAGTATTTGTATAGCGCTGCAATGATCAGTCTTCCAAAAACAATACTGAATGCAAGGTATACATAAACTACTCCGTATCTGATAAGTGGTGCGCTAAATAGCCAGAATACCAGGCAGAGTATGATTGTACCCTCAAGGGTAATAAAATCCATCATTCTGACAATGCTATGAGAACTTATATTAAATACTTTGCTCTTGTTAAATCTGCTCTTTGCGCCGGTTTTATGATTTACTGCGACTATAATAAAATATATAACGCAAAAAATGTACAAAACCACAGCTATCACATCAAGGACAATCATAATCTTATTGACTGTGCCAAGATTATTAAACCAGTTTCCAATCCATTCGTTAAACTTTAAGTCCCCATATTTTACAACATCATTATAGCCTCTACCGAAGGTCTTTATCTCTTTTGCATCAAACTCAGCTATGCCCTTTGGAATTTTCCAGGGAGAATTGAAGAAATCCAAAAATGTTACGGGATATATCAGCCATCCTGATATAATTATGTTTCTTACAAAAAATGGTATGGAAATAATAAGCGCAATCAGAACAGAAACCCAAAATGCCTTTATTTTTTCCCGTGTGCGCTCATGTAAAAGCCTGTAAATTGGAATAACAGATAAAAGCAGCATTGGCGCAGCTGAAAGCTTTATAGTAACTGCATATACACCTGTAAGTGAGAGCAAAATATAAGGCACATAAGAATGCTCATGCCTTACATTCATATCCAGCCAATGGATGATGATATAAAATACTATGGTAGAGAGGAAATAATCAGAAGCCGGCGCTACCATCTCGTCAAATATGGAAAAGAGATAGTAAAGAGCCATGATCCTTGCAAAATCAGATAGGATGATATGTCCCCTTCTGATGATGTTCTTAAGATCCAGGCATTGCCATGCCAACAGAAGGGCAAAAAATCCACTCATCACATGATAGGACTTACCTGTAATGAAACTCATGCTATAAAGAGCTGAAAGAGGAAATGATGCGCTATTATACGCAAATCTGACATGAAGATTGCCAAGCCCTTTTACAATTCCATAATCCTCAATCCAGTGAATTGCCTGAGCATGGTAGAGATCAGAATCATAATGCATAATGCCATGTGCAGTTCCATAGGCAAATATAATCAGGATAAGAATGTAGTACAGAGCATTCCTTCCGGAAGAAAGCTTTCTGAGCATGCTCTGCATATCGCTTAGTAAATTCTGTCTGTAATAAACTGCTATTACAATACAAATAAGTACAAGAAGCAGGTTCGCTATAAACCCAACTCCGCCTGCGAGACTAAACAGCTGTGCATACACTGTGTTTGCAACCACTCCTGCCACGATATAGCTCTCATGATAATGCATCACATATGTTTTGCTGTTTTTTCCCTTTTTCATCTTCATGCAATCAAGGGATGTAATAATGTTTAAAACAGCATAGCCTATAAGATAAGTTGTAAATAATACATATGTCCATATAAGCAAAACTACCAGCATCTACGATTAAAGCCCCCAGTCACATTATATTACATACAACAAGACCAACTATGATTCCCAAAATAGCACCAAAAAGCACCTGAAGCGGAGTATGTCCCACAAATTCCTTAAGTTTCTCCTCAACGTTAAAATCTCCGTTGAGTTCCTGAAACCAGTCCATCATATTATTAATGACTTTTGCCTGATTGCCCGTTTCCCTTCTGACACCCATTGCATCATGCATTGTAATAAGGGCAAGTACACCGGCTATAGCAGTTTCAAAACTCGCTGCCCCATAGTAATAACAGGTTGATGTTACAAGAGCCATTACAGTCGCTGAATGGGAACTGGGCATTCCACCATCCCCCAAAAGTCTCTCCGGGTTAAATTCCTTGTTAACCCCCACATAAATTATTGTCTTTAAAATCTGTGCAGTAAGCCAGCCAAAAAAGGCTGCCACTAATATCCTATTACTTAATAAATCTGTTAAAAACTGCATAAAATCCTCACAAAAGTTCTTTCAAATATTCATCTATCGCATCATGCCAATCTGCAAACATGTAATCAGATGTCAGCTTCAGCATATAGTTCTCAAGAATACTGTAAGCCGGTCTTGGAGCAGCCTGTGGGTTCATTGCAGTATATTCTTTTGTTGTAACATGATTTACTTTTGTATTTTTCCCTGCGATCCTGAAGATTTCTTCGGTAAAATCAGCCCAGTTTGTAGATCCTTCACAGGTTCCGTGGAAAATACCGTAATTGTCAGTCGGGAAAAGATAAGCAATTGCCTTGGCAAGCTCCTTTGCACTTGTTGGAGTTCCCAACTGATCCTTTACCACACTTACTTCATCAAGTTTTTCCGAAAGCCCCAGCATGGTCTTAACAAAATTTTTACCATCGCCATAAAGCCAGGCAGTCCTGATAATGAAGTATTTATCAGCAAATGCCTTTACCATTTCTTCTCCGGCTAGTTTTGTTTTACCGTATACGCTCGTCGGTCCTGTCTTGTCGAATTCGATATAGGGTCTGTCGCCGTCCCCACCAAAAACATAGTCTGTAGAAACATGTACCAATTTTGCTCCCGTATCATTTGCTGCAATAGCAAGGTTTCTGGGGCCAATGGCATTGATCCTGTAGGAAAGATCCACATCCGACTCCTGTTTATCAACAGCCGTATATGCAGCGCAGTTGATAATTGCTGAAGGTCTTACCTCTCTTACAAGCTTTAGCACCGAATCCACATTAGTAATATCGAGAGGTACTATATTTTCTCCCTCAAAGACATCAGTGTTGACTATTTCATACCTGTCAGATCCTGCCAGCTGACGGTTTATTGCTCTTCCAAGCTGTCCATTGCATCCTGTAACGATTATTTTCTCCATTTAGCATGCCTTTCTTTAACATTTCTGTAATTAAGCATAAAACGGACGGCATCTCTGCCGTCCAATATATAGGCAAAACTCAAAACTGTCTTAGTCTTCGTAAGTTACGCCGTTAACCTTAAATGTTGAGAATGACTTTCCCTTCTCCTGGATAACAAAGATCATTGTCTTTCCGGTATTAAAGGTTATCTCCTGTCCATTATCATCGAAATATTTTGTAGGAGAATAATCTGATGTCTTTTCCCAGGTGATGTGAATCATCTTACCTTTTGTGAGGAAATATCCATCATGGGTCTTGTCATGCATCTGATATGCAAGATACCCGTTGCTGTCACGAACTTCGTGATAAGTTCTCTGTATGATCACATTTGAAAATGCCAGTTGTTCTCCTGTTACAGCATCCTTCTGGGCTGCTCCGTAGAGGCTCTTGAGGTAAACCTCTTTCTCAGGATCATAGGTAAGAGCAGACTTGGTTACAGGAAAGCACCCTGCCATGTCAATATCAGTAGCTTCTACAGCATCTGAATAAGATTCAAGAGTGTTGGGATTTGTATATCCTGTAAATGTAAAGTGTGAACCGCTTTCAAAATACTGATCTCTGTGAGTCATTGAATATCCGGCTTTTTCCATAGCTGCCTTAACATGTGCACCATCTGTAAATGCTGTGTGCTCTGAAGTACTTCCCTCAGGAACTCTGAAAAATGCGCCATAGTCAGAACCCATAGCCTTGCCGCCAACACCGTTAAGGTTCTCCACGTCGTCAACACCGTTTGGTCTGTTTTTACCGGTTAAGACGCCACTGACATAAAGCTCAGGTCCGCCAAAGTGAATGATTACCGGGTCATATTCAAGAGCTGCATATATAAAATAATCACGGATACTTCTGATGTTACCGATTCTGTCGAGGTTCTCCCAATCTTCAAGGATACCCATCTGTCTGCTCATGCTGCCTTCTTCCATGATCTCATAAAAGACTGCCACATTACTGAGTCCGTATTGAGGCTGAGCCTCTTTGTTTATTGGGTACATTACCGCAAGGGGCCTCTTCTCATTGATACTTGCATCAACCCACTCGTTGGTAAAATAGCTTCTGACCATTCCTTCTTCAGGGGGATCATCCTCTGATGCCTGCTCCTGCTCGGCCGGAGTCTCCTCTGCAACCTCTTCTGCAGCAGGCTGTATGTCTTCAAGCTTTTCAATACTGATCCCAACAACCGCGTCATCGTCTGAACTTCCACAGCCAATGAGCATTGCGGCTGTAAGTCCCGCCAAAATAAACGCTTTAACTCTTTTCATTCAAAATTCCTCCAAAACAAAAATATTACTCCCCAAGCCCGTTTTCAATGGCACTTACCAGAGCTTCCATAGCCTCTTCCTCATCCGGGCCTTCACACTTAAACTCCAACTCATCACCGCATTTAATGCACGCTCCCAAGACACTTAAAACGCTTTTTGCATTTGCGGTATTTTCTCCATAGCTGAAGGTAATATGCGACTTAAAATTCATTGCTACCTTACACAGATTGCCCGCAGGTCTTAGATGCAATCCGGTAGGATTGGATATCACTACCTTTTGGCTTACCATTAAAGCATAACCTCCTCGATCAGCTTAGCCGTTTTACCGGCTATTCTGCTTCTTTTTATCCTTGTTTTTCCTGCACATTTACATATACACTGACTGTGCCTTTTACGGTAACTCCATCAGGAAGATCCCATTTTACTTCTGCGCTGTAGGTACCTTCCTTCAGTTCACTGATACCGTTCTTCTCCATCATGGCAGATATATCTACCGTTCCCTTAAGAGAAGACTGATTGACAGCTGTAACATTTGCATACAGTCCCTGCAAAGTCAGGGATACTGTCTCATACTCACTGTCGTCAATACTGATTTCAAATCCATCCACAGGATTAGTTATTCCTATATTCCTGATATTAACATCATAAGTTTCTTCAACTATCGGTCCGATATAAATAACCACCGAAGCCGTTCCGTTAAAGTCCTTATCTCCCAGGCTGACTCCGCTTGGCAAATATCCGGCAAGTTCTATGGTGGCATTTACATTTGCAGACTGCCCGGTCACATCCAGTGCCGGATCGTTTACTGTTATCTCGGAAATGGATGATATCACGCTGCTTCTGCCGGCAATCAGCACCTCACTGGGATTTGATTCAACCTGTCCGGTCAAAGCGTACCCTGCTGCCGGTTCTCCGGATATAACATAATTTACAGGAACATACTTGGTTTCAAGTATCTGAACATTTACCCGTACTGTTTTTATGTTCATCGATGCGCCGGATGCTGTAGGATCCAGCACATTTCCATCCGCATCATAGAGAAGAATATCAGCATCGGTTCCGATATTTGAAGTAAATCCCGTAACATCTACATCTACCGATGCTTTGGCTATCCTGTTGATAAATGATTCAGGACCGCTGACTCTGACCATGTTCTGCTCTGTAGTTACTTCGCCTATGACATAGCCATCCGACAGACTGCCTGAAGTCGTTGCAGAAAGAGCAAGTCCTTTGCTGGCTTTTCTTTCAACATTTAGTTTAACCACGTCCGTGCTCAGAGTTATATTCTCAATCTTGTCCTTGTACTTGTTGGTAACAACATTTATGCTTACCGTGTTAAGACTTGATAATTCCTGAATATCAGCAGTGGCAACTATATTGCTCTGACTAAGTGAATCTATAACTGTTCTCGGTGCATATACCGTAACAACCTCAATGGTGTCACTTCCGTCAAGAACCGTGTACACCTGTCCCTTCTCTGTGATAAGATTACCGTTCTTGATGGTAACGGGAACATTGGTGTATCTTACGGAAGTAATCGGATCATTGATATTTGTAACAAGAAACCAGACAATTATCGCAAATAACAGCGATGCTATTTTCAACCCCCAGTTAGCTAAAAGTCTTTTCATTTCTTAGCCCTGGCCTTTCTGGCAAAATGTTTGACCGGAACCTCAGTCTTGTGCTTGTTCTGGATAAATCTAAGCCTCTCTCTGAGTCTGTCACTATCCACAGCCCTTTCCAATTCGCCTTCATACGCAACACTTATCTTTCCTGTTTCCTCTGACACGATGATGGTAAGAGAATCCGTTGCCTCTGAAACACCTATTCCTGCGCGGTGTCTGGTTCCCAGCTCTTTTCCGATTCCCATATTATCTGAGAGCGGCAGGTAACATGTTGCAGAAGTTATTCTGTTTCCGCGGATAATGACCGCCCCATCGTGCAGTGGTGTGTTATGTTCAAAAATATTGATGAGCAGCTGACTTGTTACTATGCCGTCAACATCAATACCTGTACGCTCATACTCTGTCAAAGGATGACTCTGCTCTATAACGATAAGAGCTCCGGTTCTGACCTTTCCCATCTCAACGCAGGCTCTTGTGATCTCATTAAGTGTTTTGTCTGAAAATCTCTCTTCTGTCCTGCTGTCTCCTATAGCAAATAAATTGGCAAAAAAGTTTTTTCTGCCCAACTCCTCGAGAGCTTTTCTAAGTTCCGGCTGAAGTATAACAACCATGGCAGTAATCGCAATCCCAACTACTTTCTCAACTATCCAGAGAATAGTTGTCATGTTAAAAATAGCTGCAATAAGTATAAACACAACAATAACTATGATCCCCTTTAAAAGAGACCATAGTCTTGTATCCTTCGCCCAAACCAGAATATGATACACAAGGAAAGCTATTATCGCAATTTCCAGGATATCAAAAAACCTGATGGTTGGCATATGCAGGGTTGTTCTATTAAAATCAAAAAGAAAATCTATGTTCTGCATATTAGTACCTTATTTTATCTACGCCTCCCACTGGCGCGATTAATTCTTTTAACTCTCCTTTCAGGAGTTGAAACTGTAATCTTAGGAACAGCCTTAACGTAATAATAGTATTCGTCGTCTTCAAACTGAACTTTTTCAGTTCTGTTATAGTCAACATTAAATGCGAAGAACTCAACCACAAGCATAAGTGCTGCAGCTATAACGGTTCCCACAATAACTCCGATCAAAGATATCTCTGTATTGCAGACCAGAGAGCCGATCAGCATGCAGGCTATAAGGCTGACACTTCCTGCTGCAATCGCAATTCTCCAGGAATGGTCTATTGATGCTCTGCGGATCACATAAACAATGATGATCGTTACCGCAAATGCCCCAATCATAACAAGCATCGCCTTATCTCCAATGATTCCGGATAGAACCTGCTGGAACTGGTTGGAAGTTTCTTCCACATCGGTTCCTATTTTGGCAATGGAGGTTGCTGAAGCAAAATAGTTTAACATGTAAGAAATCACAAGTCCGAAGGAAACTGAAACTACCGATGTTGGAAGTCCCAAAAGTCCCATGGCCAGTGGCATTACATATGGAATATGCATGAAAAAGAAAATCGGAGTAAGAAGAACCGCCAAAGTGTCCTTTGGTGAAAACCTGAAATAAAGCAGGAACATCAGGACAAATACAGCTCCTGCAATGAGTGCACATTCAATTCCCATGGAATAAAGATGCCCAAGAATGAACATCGCTCCCATGAACACTATAAAGTTTGCAGGTAAAATCGCACATAAAAGTGAAGCCATCAAAACAATAGCAATATTGTTGAGGGCCTGCATATAACCAAGCTTATTGTTGATCACAGCTATCGTGATCAGAGCAAGCAGAAATTTCCAGATATAAGTAATATAGGTTTCGTTTTTTATGTAAAACCTTTTTATATATTGCTTAAGCTCAAGTAATGAAGTCATATATTCAATCCTTTTTTTCGTACATTCTAGCCAGTTTTTTTAAATTACCATAATATGCCTTCATACTCTGCCGCATTTTGCTGTATCGATAGGAATAAATGACATATGATGCAAGAGAATACACGCCAACAAGCAGGAGGTAATATATAAGACACCTCCTGCCTACTGACAATATATTTTCTGTATTATAGATGTTTGAAAGAACCTCTTCAAACTTACAAAGTACATAAGTCGCAAGGAAGATTGCATAAACAATCGTCGCACTGATGATTGACTTTATGATATTAAAGCCAACATAATCGCTTCTGAAATAAGAATTGATCACATCGTTTTTCTTACCTTCACGATCTATGAACGCAGCCATTTTGGTCATCAAAATGACTTTTTCTTCATCTAACATTACTGCTCCTTAAGTATCCAGGAAGCGCATTCCGGCCTTAGACTCCTTCTTTACCGGTTGCTGAAGCTGAGGCTTAGGTTTGGCAAACGTATCGTTAAGATTGTTGGCCATAGTTGCCCTGCACTTAGCGCAGAATCTTCCTGTCTGAATTTTCTCTCCGCATTTCTCGCACAAAAGCTGAATAGGAGAATCACTTGAAAACATAAGTCGTTCCTCACGGATCCACTGCTGAATCTGCTTGGTAGTAACTTCATTGGCCTCTGAAATTTCTTTCAGACTGGCTGCAGGATTATCGATGATATACTGCTTTACCTTCTGAAAATCTTCCTCAACTGCTTTTTTGCAGTTCTCACAAATAGGCTGACCTCCGATGTAGTTAAACATCTTACCGCATCTTGCACAATTCCGTAAGTTCATATAGTGACCTCCGTATATTTTAAGTAGTTTGCCCGATTGCCAGGGATAAAAAATAGATTTTCTTTACTCCGGCAACCCGAAACTCATGGGCGATCTCATCAATAGTACTTCCAGTTGTATAGATGTCATCGATAATTAGTATGCACTTAAATTTTACATCATTTCGCACTATATTAAAAGCCTTTTTCAAATTATTGCGTCGTGCGCGAACGTCCAATTGCTTCATCGGAAGGGTACTTCTGCTTCTTACGATCACATCGGAATACATGGGAATTTCAAGCTCTTTTGACAGTTTCCCCGCAAAAACTTCAGCCTGATTGTAACCTCTTTTGTTCTCCTTTTCGTAATACATCGGAACAGGTATGATCGCATCTATTCCCAGCCTCAAAAGCCTGTTTCCCAGAAGCTTTTTGGCTTCCTTTGCATAAAAAGAAGAGTACTCCCTGCGTCCCATATATTTGAATTTGTAGACAGATCCTGAAATACTTCTGTACTCAAATACAGAAAAGCCCCTGTCAAACTCATGGCGCATCCTTACGCAGTCTGAGCAGTACTCACTGTCTTTCCCGGCTTCTCCCAGCAGTTTGCCGCACCTTAAGCAGGTATTTCCTCTGATCCTCCTTACTTTCCTGTTACAGCTGTCGTGGATAAGCCTCCCAAAGGTAATCCTTCCATCAATTATCTCAACGCTTTTAAGAACCTTATCGCAAACCGGGCAGTGTCGCGGATAAACAAGCGTTAGTGCTGTTTCAAAAAGATCCTGGTCAAGCATCAAAAAATTCCGATATCCTGTCTTTGAGTCCTGTAAATCTCTTAAGCTGCTCCTCGTTATCCACCATCTGTTCAAGAGTCTGATTGCTGCCCAGAATGACAACCGTACTCTTTGCCCTTGTTACTGCGGTGTATAAAAGGTTCCTGTTAAGGAGCATCCTGGGGCCTCCTAAAATAGGCAGAATAACTGCCGGATATTCGCTTCCCTGGGATTTGTGTATGGTAATTGCGTATGACAGCTCTATTTCGTCAAGGTCAGCAAAGGGATACCTTACCCTTCTTTTTTCGTCATACTCCACCACAAGGTCCTGAGAATACTCGTTTATTTCCCTGATTATTCCCATGTCCCCGTTGAATATACCCATTCCGGAATCCACAGCGATATTATATTTACCAACCACCTCCCACTGAGCCTGGTAGTTGTTTTTTATCTGCATCACCTTGTCGCCTTCCCTAAAAAGCGTCTCCCCATAGGTATGTTCCTTTTTGGAAGGATCCGGCGGATTTAGGTATTCCTGCAGGATCAGATTAAGCGATATAGCCCCAAGAGGTCCCTTTCGCATCGGTGTAAGAACCTGAATATCATAACTCGAAGCATTGACATAGCCCGGCAATTTGTCTCTGATAAGCTGGATCATATGCTTGTAGATCACATTGGGATCATTCCTCTCCAGGAAAAAGAAATCCCTGCTCTCTTTATTGTTCAGGACAATTTTTTCGCCATTGTGGATCCTGTGGGCATTCATGACGATATCGCTTTCCTCAGCCTGTCTGAATATCTTCCTGAGTATAATGGTGGGAAATCTTCCGCTGCCGATAAGGTCAGACAGTACCTGCCCCGGGCCTACACTTGGAAGCTGCGAAGAATCTCCTACCAGTATCAGATGTGTCCCCGGAATTATAGCCTTTAGAAGTGCGTAAAAAAGGTGAATATCCACCATCGACATCTCGTCGATAATAATTGCATCCGCCTCCAAGGGATTGTCCCTGTTGCGTTCAAATCTGGCAGAAGCTGATTTTGCATCGTTATCATCACTGACCTGCCCCGAAACTTCCAAAAGCCTGTGTATGGTTCTGGCTTCATATCCGGTAGCTTCCGTCATTCTCTTGGCAGCTCTTCCTGTGGGAGCAGCAAGCATGATGTCCATTCCCTGAGACGCATAGTAATGGATAATGGTATTGATAGTCGTTGTCTTACCTGTTCCCGGGCCTCCCGTAATGATAACAATTCCGTTTGATATGCTCTTAAGAACCGCTTCTCTTTGCAGCTCATCCAGTTCTATATCTCGTCTTGTCTCAATCTCAACTATTCTGTCGAGGTAGGCCTTCTCCTGTTCAGCTGTCACATTTTCCGTCACGTTGAGGTCTGCCAGCATCGCAGCACAGCCCTGCTCCTCATAATAATATGCTGAAGCAAATATCTGATCCGATTTTTTGCAGACCAGCTTCTGATCCATCATCAGATTGCTTATCTGCACCTTGATCATATCTTCCTCAATCGCCTGCTCGTGACCGATGCTTAAAAGCTCTGCCGTCCTCTTTACCAGCTGTTCCATCGGAAGATATGTATTGCCATCAAGAGCTGCCTGGAGAAGCGCATAAAGAATGCCTGACTTGATTCGATACTCGGAATCTACCCTAATCCCTACTTTGCCGGCAATTTCATCGGCAGTCTTAAATCCCACACCACTGATATCATCAGCCAGCTGATACGGGTTCTCCTTAATGATCCCGTATATCCTGCTGCCGTATTTGCCAAATATCTTAACAGCCAGAGCAT
This sequence comes from Butyrivibrio sp., assembly GCA_015056585.1. Taxonomy (GTDB): domain Bacteria; phylum Bacillota; class Clostridia; order Lachnospirales; family Lachnospiraceae; genus Butyrivibrio. The sequence continues at coordinate 56,035 of SVFZ01000007.1, forward strand.
TGCTGATACCATACTGCTGTAAAAAGATCATTGCATCCCGCATCTCTCTCTTTTCAGCCATCTGCACAGCAATATCCCTTGCCTTTTTCTCGCTTATTCCCTTAATTTCGGCAAGTCTTAACGGGTCATCCTCGATTATCCTAAAGGTTTCATCCCCAAACTTCTTTACAATTTTGGCAGCCAGCGCTTCGCCAATCCCATGAATTGCTCCCGATCCAAGGTATCTCTGCATAGAAACCGCATCATCCGGAATGGTTATCTTAAAACTTGTCATTTTAAGCTGTTGTCCGTAAACCGGATGAACTACAAATTCCCCCTGAATTTCCAGTGAATCTCCTACATCTGCATCCTTGAAGTTCCCGGTACAGATCACCTCTTCATCTTCGGTTACCAGATTGGCAACTCCGTATCCGTTTTCAGCGTTCCTGTATATAAAATGTTCTATGTATCCCTTTATCTGCTCAACTTCTTTTTCCATGATTAGGATTATACCATAATAAAAAGCGCATAAATCTTAAGATTTCTTAAGAATTATGCGCTATATAAGCAAC
>SVFZ01000126.1 GCA_015056585.1 Butyrivibrio sp.
ACCGCACCGGTTCGTTCATCTCCATAGATACCTCCATGAATCAGAGCTGACTCTATATACTCATAATTTTTCATGATAAGACCTCCTATTAATGAAATAATTTATTAAATATTATATTCCACTTGTGGTATGGTACTGGCAAGATGAAGTTTTTCCAGTATGCTGCTGCGCATTACCATAAAGTCCTGGCTATTCTTCTGCCTGGGCCTTGGTAGTGAAATATTAATTATTTCACTTATTTTTCCGGGGCGGGGAGACATAATCACGACCCTGTCACTCAAATACAACGCTTCCTCTACATCATGGGTTACCAAAATCATAGTCGTCTCATTTTTCTTCCACAGTTCCAGGATCTTATCCTGAAGATCTGCCCTTGTAAAAGCATCAAGAGCTCCCATTGGTTCATCTAAGAGCAATGCTACAGGATGATTGATCAATGACCTTGCAATGGCAACACGCTGGGCCATGCCTCCTGAAATCTGATGAGGATACACTTCTTCAAACCCGTTTAGCCCGATCATGTTAATATATTGGGCAATTTCATTTTTATGATTCTTATACAACCCTCTCGCCTTTAGTCCTGTGGCAATATTCTTCTCAACCGTCAGCCATGGAAAAAGACTGCCTTGCTGGAACACGTATCCCCGGTCAGGATGTGGCCCCTTTATCTCCTCTCCTTCCAGCGTTATTACTCCGGACTCAGGTACATCTAACCCTGCCAAAAGACGCAGTAGTGTGGTTTTACCACATCCAGACGGGCCAATGATCGATAGAAACTCCCCCCGTCTGATAGAAAGATTAATATCTTTAAGAGCATCCACCGTATGATTGTTGGCATCTACATAAGTACGGTCAACTGATTTTATTTTCATAAGTATTTCATTGCTCATTTTACCAGCCCCCTTTGCCACCGCAGAACACGGTTTTGTATGAAACCAATTCCCTTCATGATGGAGGAAAACAGCACTGCCATCACAATAATAGCTGCAAACACCTTATAATAAGCAGACCATACTTTTGATGCGTTGATGTAGTAGCCAAGCCCTCCTGGCTGCCCCATCATCTCAGACATGACCAGGGTCGTGAAGGCAAAACCATTTGCCGTTGAAATACCTGTAAAAATCTGGGGCATTGCATGAGGGATTGCCACATGAAAGACCAGATACGGCGTTTTTGCCCCAAGGGTCCTGGCAACTTCGAAATGCACCTTTGGCGTACTTGCGATCCCCTGTGCCGTTAAAAATGCAACTGGAAACCAGGCACAGATGACGATGAGAAATGCAGCCGCAGAGAAAGGATTGGGTAAAAGCGTCAGCGCAAAGGGCATCCATGCTACTGCCGGTATGACTCCCGTAATCTTTAATACCGGATACACCCAGTAATAGACCTTTGGAAACCAGCCTATTAAAATCCCAGTTCCTACACCAAACACGACTCCAGATACAAACCCTACAGTAAAAAGCCGAAGAGAATATAGGGTATTTTGAAAAATATAATCTCCCTCCATAAGAAACGACTCTATAATTTTAGAAGGTCCTGGAAAGAAAGGCTGAGGCAAAAGCAAAAGCTTCGTTCCCAAAATATCCCACAATGCCAATGCTAACCCCATCGCCAGGCGAAATGGGACGCGGCTTAAATATCTTTCCCTTAATTCCCCACGAAAAAATGAGTAAACTCCAATCACCCCATAGAGAAATATAAGTCCGGCCAGCACCAGCCGGTATGCCTGATCGGCTGTAAGACTGACCGAATTGCTGACTGCGTAGGTTTTTATTTCAACAGGCGCCGCCTGTGGAAAAAACAAATTAACCAGTACTGCGGCAAAAAATCCCGCAACAGAGACCAGAGTCAGTAAAAAGTATTTTCTGCCATCCGAACAAACCGGGGCAGACTGCACCGGTAAAAATCGATGCAGTTTTGAATGCTTGAATCCAGAAATCTTATTCATCCTTCTATCCTCCTCCAAAAGCATATTGTGACTTATTTCACTTCTACTTTCTGGTATATCTGATTGGCAAATGCGTCCGGATCATCTGTTTTAAGATATCCGATGTTTTTAAGCTCCGTTACAAAATACTTAACATCTTCTGCAACGTGGGAACCTCCCGACTCCCGCTCCTTTATTGTGGGATACGCATAGCTGACTACAAGTTTTTCTGCCAGTTCTTTATCATCAATTGCAGAGTACTTTTTATCAGAGATAATGGCAACGGCTTCCTTGGGGTTTTCAGCGATCCAGTTCTGGGCCTTTCTATAAGCACTTAACAGGGAAGATATTTTTTCTGGTTCGGAATCCAGAACTTTGGAAGAAGCATAGAGAAAGCAGCAGTATTTCCCTGCAAACGCAGGATCTGTAGATAAATCGAATACCACCCGATAGTCTCCGCTCTTCTCTGCAATGGATCCAAGAGGGTCCCAAAGTGCAGCAACGTCTACCTCACCGCTTTTTGCGGCTTCCAGTTCCAGATTCCCGTCCGAATAAGGCAGGAATGTTACATCTCCATCCTGTGGTTTTGCTGAGATACCGGCCTTTTCCAGCCA
>SVFZ01000008.1 GCA_015056585.1 Butyrivibrio sp.
AATGATAATATCTGATTCCTTGGCTACAGCTTCATTGGAGTTCCTTACCTGAATTCCGAATTTCTCAGCTGCTTTCTTCCTGCTGGCCTCTGTAGCTGCTGTTCCTATGATCTCGTTGGTACCCATAAGTCCCTTGGCAAGAATGCCTCCGATCATAGCCTTAGCCATGTTTCCAAGTCCGATAAATCCAATAGTCATTTCATCCCCTCCTCTGTCTTGAGGCCTCAAAGGTAAGAATAGCCGAAGATGTAGCTGCGTTCATAGACTCCACTTCTCCTTTCATGGGGATAAGCACGTAAGTCTCGGCTGCATCGGCAGTCTCCTTCGTAAGCCCGTTTCCTTCATTTCCTATCAAAAAAGCTGTCGGCTGACGATAGTCGAATTCATCATAATTCTTCTGTCCCTTAAGGTGCGCTGCATAGGTATGTATTCCGCCATCATGCAGCTCTTTTAACATCTGTGGAACATCTTCTACATATATAAAGGGCATTCTGAAAATAGAACCCATTGTAGACCTTATAACCTTGGGATTGTGGATATCTGCACAGCCCTTGCTAAGGATCACTCCCGTAACTCCTGCGCCCTCTCCGGAACGGAGCATGGTGCCAAGGTTCCCAGGATCCTGGATATTCTCAAGAACAAGGATAAGAGGCGCTGCCCCCTCATCGTCCTGATTGTAGCCTTCCATAACTTCTTCTTTGGTGTAGTGATACTGGGAAATAACTGCCAGAACTCCCTGAGGCGTCTGCGTATCCGACATCTTGTTCATGACTTCCTCGGATACTGTCTCTGCGCCGTATCTCCAGAGAATTTCCTTGTCATCCTCACTGGCGTGATCCACAAAGCGCTCAGTCACGTACACCTCGCGCACCTGAAGTACAGGCGCTTCCCTGAGCATCTTCATTCCTTCTATAACAAAAACGTCGTCCTCACGGCGGGCCTTGCTCTTTTCGTTGTAGCTCACCACCTTGCGAACGCGGTCATTACTTGTACTTGTGATCATAAAACTTCCTCAAATCTATAAATAAACTACTCTATTACCTTTTTTCGGATAGACAGTATTATAACACAAAAAACCCGCCCTTTTTATCAAAAAAGAGCGGGTCAAAAGGATTATTAGAATATGTTTTTATTAGTTTCTATCAGTTCTTAACTACGAGCTTACCGCCACGCTTTGAAACAACGTCGAAGATAACAGCTGCAAGAAGAACGACACCTTTTACAACCTTCTGCATGTTGGCATCAACACCCATAAGTGACATACCAAGGTTGATAACACCCATAAGAACCGCACCTACGATTACTCCCGGAACAGTACCGATTCCGCCGTAAGCAGAAGCACCACCGATGAAGCAGGATCCGATAGCATCCATCTCGTAGTTCTGGCCGTATGTTGGCTGTGCAGATGTAAGTCTTGCGATTGTGATCATTCCTGCAAGTGCTGCAAGGAAGCCCATGTTTGTGTAAGCAAGGAAGTAAACCTTGTTTGTATCAATACCGGAAAGCTTTGTAGCCTTCTCATTTCCACCAACTGCATAGAAATAACGACCAACAGTTGTGTTTGATGTGATGTAACCATAGATGATAACTACTGCAAGAACCCAGATGAGAACTGAAGGAATACCTTTGTGCTGAGCAAGCTTGTAAGCAAATACTACAAGAGCACCTGCAAGTACGATAAGCTTTATAAGGAATGTCCAGAAAGACTCCAGCTCATAATTTGAATTCTTTTTCTTAAGACGGCTTGTTACCTGAAGGATAACAAGAAGTGCTGCTGCAACGATACCGCCAAAGAGACATGTAAGGTTAAGATCTGTGCCGCCGAAAACATCGTGGATATAGCAGTCTGCACCACCACCGAAGAGGTTAACGAATGTTGTCTTGTCCTTGATTGAAACTGTAAGACCGTTAAGTACAACGTTTGAAAGACCTCTGAATGCAAGCATTCCTGCCAGTGTTACGATGAAAGGAGGAATTCTTACGAAAGCGATCCAGAATCCCTGGAAAGCGCCGATTGCTGTACCGATGAGGATCATGATGAGGATTGTGAGCCATACAGGAACATTTAAGTTAACCATCAAAAGAGCTCCAACCGCACCAACGAAACATACAACAGAACCAACTGAAAGGTCGATGTTACCACCGGTTAAGATACACAACAGCATACCTGTTGCAAGAACGAATACGTATGCGTTCTGTGAAATCAAGTTACTGACGTTCATTGGAAGCAGGATAGCTCCGTTTGTACGCCATGAAAAGAATGCTACTACTACAATAAGAACAATGATCATTGTGTTCTTTTTCAAAAATCCCAATACCTGATCTTTATTCATGATTTTCCTCCTTGTTTCCGGATGACTGTAAGATATAAGTCATGATCTTCTCCTGGGTTGCATCTTTTGCTTCAAGCTCCCCAACCATTCTTCCTTCGTTCATTACGTAAATTCGGTCGCACATACCAAGAATCTCAGGAAGCTCTGAAGAAATCATGATTACCGATTTACCCTCAGCTACAAGCTGATTTATAATGCAGTAGATCTCATACTTCGCACCTACGTCGATACCTCTTGTAGGCTCATCGAGTATCAGGATCTCAGGATCTGCAAACATCCATTTTGCCAAAAGAACCTTCTGCTGGTTTCCACCGCTTAAGTTTCCTACATTCTGCTCAACAGTAGGACATTTTGTCTTGAGCTTTTCCTTGTAGTCAACTGCAACGCTGTATTCTTTATGCTTATCAATTACACTCTTGTTACTTACTGCATCAAGATTTGCCAGAGTAGTATTGATCTTTATGGGATTGGACAGGATAAGTCCATTTCCCTTTCTGTCTTCTGTAACATATGCCAGTCCGTGCTTGATGGCTGCTCGAACTGTATTAAGCTGAACTTCTTTTCCCTTAATAAAAGTCTGACCTGATATATTTTCACCGTAGCTTTTCCCAAATACGCTCATGGCAAGCTCAGTTCTTCCGGCACCCATAAGTCCTGAAATACCAAGAACTTCGCCTTTTCTTACATATATATTTACATTGTCAACGACTTTTCTGTCCTTCTGTAAAGGATGGTATACGTTCCAGTTCTTTATCTCAAACATGGTTTCGCCGATATGGGGCTCTCTCTTAGGGAATCTGTCTGAAAGCTCACGACCTACCATTCCCTTGATGATCCTTGCCTCGGAGAAATCATCCACGCCCTTAGTAAGAGTCTCGATTGTTGAACCGTCACGGATAACTGTGATCTTGTCGGCAACATAGGAAACCTCGTTAAGTTTATGGGAAATAATGATTGAGGTAAGACCTCTTTCTGCCTTCAGCTTAAGGAGCAGGTCAAGAAGTGCCTTGGAGTCTGTCTCATTAAGTGAAGATGTGGGCTCATCCAGGATAAGAAGTCTTGCATCCTTTGAAAGAGCCTTTGCTATCTCAACAAGCTGCTGCTTACCAACACCGATGTCCTTGATAAGAGTCTGAGTGCTCTCCTTAAGGCCTACGATATCAAGGTATTTTCTAGCAAGCTCATTAGTTTCGTGCCAATTGATTTTTGCCTTTGTTCCTCTCTCATTTCCAAGGAACATGTTCTCAGCGATGGTCATATAAGGGATAAGCGCAAGCTCCTGATGGATAATAACGATACCCTTGGCCTCACTGTCTTTTATCTGATTAAATTCACAAACTTTGCCGTCATAAATAATATCTCCCTCGTATGAACCAAATGGATAAACACCACTCAGTACGTTCATAAGAGTCGATTTTCCTGCACCATTCTCACCTACCAGCGCATGAATCTCGCCTTGTTCAACCTGCAAGTTGACGTTGTCTAAGGCTTTAACACCAGGGAAGGTCTTGATGATATTTTTCATCTCTAACAATATCTGTGCCACTGTGCCCTCCTCCATTCTTTGCAATCTTTTTTGAGCGAACAGAAAGCGGGTCATAAGGCCCGCCTCTGTTCAATTTGGGAAAATATTGGTTAAATTTTGTATTACTTAAGCTGATCCTCTGTGTAGTAACCGGAATCGATAAGAAGCTGCTTGTAGTTGTTAACATCAGCGAATACAGGCTCGCAAAGGTATGAAGGAATGATTCCTGTTCCGTTATCATATGTCTTTGTATCGTTTACTGGAGCCTCTGAGCCCTTCATGATAGCGTCAACCATCTCAACTGTCTTAGCTGCAAGGTCACGAGTATCCTTGAAGATAGACATTGACTGCTTACCAGCGATCATGTTCTTAACGTTAGCAACGTCACAGTCCTGACCTGTGATGATTGGCCAATCACCTGTGTAGTTAGCTTCAAGAGAGTTTGTAACGCCGAGTGCTGTTGAGTCATTTGAGCAAAGAACTGCATCAAGCTTTGTTCCGTCAGCATAGTTTGCAGAAATGATAGCGTCCATTCTTGACTGAGCGTTCTCTGTTGACCAGTTAGCTGTAGCAACGTTGTCGAAGTCAACCTGACCTGACTTAACTACGAGCTTACCGCTGTCGATGTATGGCTTAAGAACGTCGATAGCGCCGCCATAGAAGAATCTTGCGTTGTTGTCACCTGGGTCACCTGTGAAGATCTCAAGGTTGAATGGTCCCTCAGCATTGTCAAGATCGAGCTGCTCTTTGATGTACTCGCCCTGCTTTGTACCAACCATGTAGTTATCGAATGTAGCATAATAAGAAACCGCGTCAGAGTTCATGATCAGACGGTCGTAAGCGATAACTGAAATACCAGCTTCCTTAGCCTGTGCAAGAACTGTTCCAAGTGAATCGCCATCGATAGATGCGATAACAAGAACCTGTGCTCCTGAAGAGATCATATTCTCGATCTGAGAAACCTGAGTTGCAATATCGTTTGATGCATACTGAAGGTCAACTTCGTAGCCGGCATCCTGGAGCTGCTTCTCCATGTTAGCGCCGTCCTGGTTCCATCTCTGAAGGTCCTTTGTAGGCATTGCTACACCAACCTTACCGCCTGCTGCAGGTGTCTCTGCTGCAGCTTCTGTTGTCTCTGTAGCTGTCTCAGCAGGTGCTGCTTCTGTTGTTGTCTCTGTCTTTGTCTCAGCTGCAGGTGCCGGTGCTGATGTCTCAGCAGCGCTTCCACATCCTGCGAGGAGTGAAGCTGCCATAACAGCTGAAAGAATACCACTTAAAAGTTTCTTCTTCATAAATGTAATCCTCCCTTATTGGATTGAATGTTTTACAGAACATTTTTTAATGTCTGCTCTTTACATTGAACACTTTATCATAGAAACAGTAGTAATAATTTACGACATACAGCACATTTTTATCCTGCCTTAAACGATTAAAAAGGCTGTGCTAGCATTTTTTAGCAGGCACAGCTTTCGTTTTAACAATTTTGTGCTATTTAGTTTAAAAAATACGATATATCAATTTGAAGGCATCTTTGAAGGAACGTTCAGATACACGTCCTCCTTTAAGTGGAATCCGCTGTTTATGATGACTTCGTCGATATTATCTTTGGTGACACTTACAGGCTCTATCTTGAGATAGGGAATAACATTGCTTCCGTCATTGTACTCGGAAAGTCCGGGGTCATCTATCTCTTCGCCTTTAGCCAGATGAACTGCTGCCTCTGCCGCTTTCTGAGCCAGCTTCTCAATGGGCTTAAAAACTGTCATGAGCTGAGTTCCCTCAACGATTCTCTGACACGCCTCCAGATCAGCGTCCTGGCCCACCACCAGCTTTTTACCCGCAAGCCTTTTCTCAGACAGGGCAAATACCACCTTGCTGGCAAGATCATCATTGCCGCACATTATCGCATCCGTCAGTTCAATCTGCGGAAGATGGCTGTAAACATAATCTGCTGCCAGTTCAGCCTTCCAGCCGTCGCAGTAATACTCATCCAGAACAATATTGCTGCTCTTTCCTATTACATCTTTAAACCCTGTGACAACCATGGGAACATTCTGATCCTTTGGAGATCCGCAGATCATGATCACTCTGCCGCCGTTTAGTCCGGCCTTTACAAGGGCTTCTCCCATCAATTCTCCGACTTTTTCATTGTCAAAAGAGATATAGAGATCCGCACCGGCTTTGGAAATAGGTCTGTCGTATGCAATAACCTTGATGCCTGCATCCGTAGCTTTCTTGACCGAATCCACCAGTGCATCTGCATCAATGCTTATGATTACTATTACATCCATTCCCTTCTTTATAAAATATTCAATCTGCTTTTTCTGCTGCTCCACATCCCCGTTAGCATTCTGAATATTTACTTCCGCCCCAAGCTCTTTTGCCGTAGACACAAAAACATCTCTGTCTCTCTGCCATCTCTCAATGACAAAGGAGTCAAAGCACATGCCGATCTGGATCTTGTCCTGTTCATCAGTCTTAAGGGACCTTGTGCCCTCAGCATCGCTTCCGCACCCCGTCAAAAGAGTCAAACTCATAAGGAGAGCAATTATCTTACACAAAAACCTTCTCGTCATACCTTCTCCTTGTACTCCGTCGGTGTAACACCTACATTTTTCTTAAAGCTGCGGCTGAAATAGTTGGGATCCGTATAGCCGCAGGATACGCAGATCTCCTTTATTGAAAGGTTCGAATTCTCAAGGAGATTCTTGGCCTTTTCTATTCTTATATTAGTAAGGTACTCAATAAAGTTAAGGCCGCTGGCCTCTTTGAACACTTTGCTGAAGTAGTAGGGCGAAATGTTTACGACCCTTGAGACATCATCCAGTGAAATATCCTTGTCGAAGTGGTCCTCAATGTACTTCTTTGCTGTCCTGATGATGTCTCCGGATCTCTCTTCCCGCTTGTTTACTACGTTTCTGCAGGCGGTCATGACCTTGTCCGTAAACCAGTCCCTGATCTCCTGAGCTGAATTAAGCTCCATGATCTGCGGAAGATAGTCTTTTCTTCCTGAGTAATGATAGGTCTGACCTCCATTCTGATAAGCCAGATGCTCAGCATAAAGAGCAAACTCAAGAGACTTGAGCCTCATGGACATTAGGTCGCCATCCCTCGCTCTCTGGCACATCCAGTCCGCATACTTGTCAGTCATGACCTGTGCCTCGTTGAGGTCTCCTTTGGAGATAGCCTCAAAAAGCGGTCTCTCAATATTTTTAGGATAATCATCCTCGTATTCACACCCTATCGTAAGATCGTCCACATGAGCCACAGTGCCGGTTGTGGCAATCAGTGCGTTAAGTGCCTCTCTGTAGGAATCCCCCAATTCCCTAAGGGGCTTAACTCCTCCGATACCGACTCTGAAACTGATATCAGTTTTTTTCCTGAGGTATCTGACAAGCTCTCTGGCTCTGTCGATGAGCTCAGTTCTTACATTATATTCAAGCTTCGATTCACTGCAGGGTATCAGCACAGCGATCTTGTTGGACATTACGTTTCCAACCTTACATTTGAAAAAGGATTTGACTCCCTCTCTGATCTCGTGGTATTTGCCCGAAACCTTTACAGAGCTTCCGATAGCATTGGTCATTCGGTTACCTTCCTGGGAATCACCGCAGACAATGGCTATCATATATCCGTAGTTTTCCTCAATCCCGAGGATAGTCCTGTAGCTGTCGATATCCTCATCAAAGTGCTCCTGCAAAAGAATGTCGTAAATAAGTCCGTTCTCGATGATGGGCTCAACGGTTTCAAGTTTCTCTTTTATAAGAAGCTCGTTGCTGCGCTTTTCCCTCTCGCCGTCAATCTGCTCCATGGCCTTTTTCAGGACGGACACCACCTTCATCTTTTCCATGGGCTTTGTTATGTATTCCATAACTCCCAAGGCGATGGCCTCTTTTGCATAATCGAACTTGTCATAGGCGCTCATTACGATAAAGACAGTGTTTGTGCAAAACTGCTTCATCTCCTTGATGGCGTCAATTCCGTTGATACCCGGCATGTGAATATCTATGACCGCAATGTCCGGCCGAAAGCGCTCTGCCAGCTCTATGACGCTCCTGCCGCTCTTGGCACATTCTACCTGGCAGGTGGAGCCGAATTCTTTTTCTATAATAAACTTCATAGAGTCGATAACGATACCTTCGTCATCAGCAACCATTACTCTATACATTGTTTTCCTCCATAGGGAGCTTTACTATAACTTCGCATCCCTTGTTCTCTCCGCGGCTTATGATGTCCAGAGCATCCTCATAGCCCGCAAAGAGCCTGAGTCTTGATATAACATTATCCATTCCAATTCCGTTGTTGTCATAGCTGTCGGAATCGTGGCTGAATTTTCCGGAAAGAAGCTGATCGATCGTCTCCTGACTTATGCCCTTACCGTTATCAAGGATGCTGATGCATATGTGCTTATCCTCACGGTAAATCTTTAAGATAATCTTACCTTCTCCTGCCATTTCCCTGATTCCATGGTTAACCGCGTTCTCAACGATGGGCTGCAGGATCATGCTGGGCATAACTCTGTCGAGAAGCCTTTCATCAACCTGCTTCTCATAGCCGATATCTCCGGAAAACCTTACGTTCAGGATCTGGATATAATTGTCCACCAGAGTAACTTCATCCCTTATCGTAACATCCCTCTTCTGACTCTGTACATTATATCTGAAGAAATCAGCAACAGTCTGGACATACTGATAGGTTCTGTCTGCCCCTTCCATCATTGCAAGCTGTGCTCCTGCATTTAAAGTGTTGAAAAGAAAATGCGGATTGATCTGGGCCTGCAAATATTTAAGCTGAGCATCCTTAAGATGAGATTCCATAAGCAGCTCTTTTTCCTGCATGTATCTCTCTTTCTCCATGCTCTCTTTCAGCTTCTCGATGTAGTCCTTGATGCTGACAACCATCTTACTGAAAGCGTTGATCACTATTCCGACTTCGTCTTGATATATCTCCTTTGGCAGTGAAGCATCAAAGTTTCCGTTTGCCACCTCGTCTGCGGAATCGGCAAGATTCTTGAGGGGCATGATCATCGTCTTTACAAAGCCTGTAATTATGATTACATTTCCGATCATAACCAGGGTCATAACCACAACTGCCACAATCTCAAATCTTCTAAAGGCCTTAAAAAGCTCGAGGTAGTTCTCCGAGTTTACTACAAAGAGCTCTAAGTTGAGGCTTGTGATATACTCGTCGATGTCCTCGTAAAGCCTGGTGCTGTTCTCGTAGTAGGTACGGTACTTCTCTACGTTTCTGCCGCGCTTTGCTTCAATCGTCTGGGCCACTTCCTCCAGATAATTCTGCGACATGTACTTGATGTTTCTCTCCATTCGGTTAAAAGAAAGATCGGTTACAGTGTCGTTGAGATTAGCAGTAAGATCAGCATATTTCTGCGCTTCGCGGTAATAGTCCTCCAAAGACTCACTGGTCTTGGAGCTAAGGTAAATCGTCATGGTGTCCTGAACCTTGGTAAGTGCATCAGAAAGCTGGTTTAACGATCTGTTATCCTGATAGACAAGTTCCATATCCTTGGACATGTTGTTGATTCCAAAGAGAAGGAAAAGATTAACCATGAAGATCAGGATGTTAGCAAAAATACAGACGCTTATGATCTTAAACTGAAGGGAACGATTTAAAAATTTATTCATCCTGTTCCCCCTCTTTGCGGTAATTGCCAACGTTATCCTGATTGATCAGTGTAACATCCGCCAGATAATATTCACTGGTATTCCCAACCTCATAGAAATCAGAAAGAGCGCTTACACTGTACTCTCCAAGCTGATTGGTATCTATGGAAATAGTTGAATAAATGCCGCCTCTTTCGATGGCGTTTACTATTGTCTCAGAATCGTAGTAGCCAAGGATCGACACTTCCCCGACCATATTGAAATCTACTACCGCCTGATAAGTACATACAGTGCTAAGTTCGTTAAGACACACAATTACATCAGGAATATTCTCCTCAAGAAAGATATCCCTGATTGACTCCTCCACTGAAAAGCTGTTTGAATTATCAACAGCAACTATTGAAACTGCAAATTCCGAATCGGTGACATTATCCTGATTTATTGCATCCTGCAAGCCTGAAATAACAATGTTCTGTCCGGTATCCTTAGTATCTGCGCTTACAATTACCGATATCTTGACCTGATTTCTTTCTCCTATGGTCTCGGATTCAAGAAGTTCCTCACGGCGCTTCTCCTTGATGATATCAATGATCTGTCCGCCGTACATTCTTCCGATACTATAACCGCCAACACCCACAAAACTGATTCTGTCGGACTTTGTACAATCGCCATACAATGTGACAACAGGAATGCCCTCACTTACTGCCTCATTGATGCACTCCGACATCTCAAGCGTCTCATTGGCATAGACTATGATCCCATCAACCTTTGAGGCAATCGCGATCCGCATAAGCTCCTCGATAGAGTATGACTTGGAAAACTGCTCGCCCAAAAGATCCACGTAAATGTTATCTTCTTTCGCCTTCTCTTTTGCCCCCTTGTACACGGACTGCCAGAAATCCGACTTGTAGTTGTCCGTGATCATTACATAGTATTTGTCATAAGAGACAGCTTCGGCCTGCTTGACTCTGTCTGCCTTATAAAAGCCAAAAAAGAGCGAGGCTGTAACAATAGTCACCAGCACGAAAACCAGGGTCAATATCAGCATAAGATATTGCCTTAGTATTCTCTTCTTATATATATCTTCATTTTGTTTGTTCTGATTTTCCATAAGCAAATTTTAGCAGATGCGCCCCAACTGAAAAAGTGGACTTTTTTGTTCTTGAAAGATCAATAACAAAAAAATCCACTCTGTTAATTACAACTTAATTTTCGAATATGGATCGCTGTATTTCAGGAATCGATAGATCAAAGAATCCTTGCGATCTCGTACATGTACTCGTTGATATTCTTCTTCATTGCAAGAGCCTCGTCGATGTCATAATCAACAAACTGGCCGTTGCGGTAACCAACTACTCTGTTGGTCTTGCCTGCTGCGAGGATATCAGCTGCATAGCATCCCATCATTGACGCATATACACGGTCCTTACAGGTTGGACTACCACCACGCTGCATGTAGCCAAGAATTGAAGCTCTTGTCTCAAGACCTGTAGCAGCCTCAATACGGCGAGCCATTGATGTAGAATGTCCGATACCTTCTGCGTTTACGATGATGTGGTGAGTCTTGCCCTTCTTACGGTTATCGATGATGTTGTCGATAATACGCTGCTCATTGTAATCATATTTCTCAGGAAGAAGGATGTCGTCTGCACCGTTGGCGATTGCGCACCAGAGTGCGATATATCCGGCATGACGACCCATAACCTCTACGATGCTGACTCTCTCGTGAGATGAGGATGTATCACGGATCTTGTCGATAGCCTCCATGGCTGTGTTGATAGCTGTATCAAATCCGATTGTATAATCTGTGCAGGAGATATCAAGGTCGATTGTTCCGGGAACACCTACTGTGTTGATACCCTGCTGTGAAAGCTTCTGAGCTCCGCGGTAAGATCCGTCACCACCGATGACAACCATACCATCTATTCCATGCTTACGGCAGATTTCAGCGCCCTTGGCCTGACCCTCAGCAGTTGTGAACTCCATACATCTTGCTGTACCAAGAATAGTACCGCCGCGCTGAATGATATCCGATACGCTGCGTCTGTCCATGTCGATGATCTCTTCATTGAGAAGACCCATGTATCCCTTCTTGATACCCTTAACTTTAAGTCCGTTTGCAAGTGATTTACGAACAACTGCGCGGATTGCAGCGTTCATTCCCGGTGCATCACCACCGCTGGTAAGTACGCCGATTGTCTTAATCTGCTTCGCCATAATTAACTCCTCGATTCCTATTAAAACCCTACATTGATAATTTTATCACATTTTTTCTACAATATATTAGCGCAAATTGTTTTAAACTGCAACGAAAACGTTTTTTATTTCAATCTTTTTTAACATTTTCACTAATTATTTTATCATATTGACTATATGAATGAAATCCCGTTAATTCATGTGCCAATAGAAAGGTTTTCATTTAATTCTTTTCCCTGCAATGCTATAATTTTTTCATTAAAACGCATGTGCGATTTTATTGGGGAAAAATATGGCATTTACTCACTTACACGTCCACACTGAGTACTCGCTTCTGGACGGTTCCAACAAGATAAAAGAATATGTTAAAAGGCTAAAAGACCTTGGCATGACAGCCGGTGCCATCACAGACCACGGCGTCATGTACGGTGTCATCGATTTTTATAAAGCCTGTCGCGAGGCAGGGATCAATCCTGTCATCGGGTGCGAGGTATATGTGGCTCCCGGTTCACGATTTGACAGGGAGAACACTCAGTCAGATGAGAGATATTATCATTTGGTGCTCCTTGCCGAGAACAATACAGGCTATGCCAATCTCTCTCACATCGTAAGCCGCGGCTTTACAGAGGGCTACTACTACAAGCCCCGTGTAGATATGGAGCTTTTGGAGCAGTACCATGAGGGCATCATCGCTCTCAGCGCCTGTCTTGCGGGAGAGATACCGCGCAACATCATCAAGGGAACTCCTGACAAGGCAAAAGAGGCTGCGATGCGCCTGGACAATATCTTCGGCCATGGCAATTTCTTTTTGGAACTTCAGGATCACGGTATTCCCGAGCAGCGCATGGTAAACGCTTCGCTCATGGCACTTTCACAGGAGCTGGATATTCCGCTTGTTGCCACCAATGACTGCCACTACACCTATGAAGATGATGCGGAGGCTCATGACCTCCTTCTTTGCATACAGACCGGTAAAAAAGTATCTGACGAGGACCGTATGCGCTATGAGGGAGGACAGTATTTTGTTAAAAGCGAAGAGCAGATGAGAGCTCTTTTCCCATATGCTCAGGAAGCTATCGACAATACACAGAAGATTGCTGACAGATGCCATGTGGAAATAGAGTTCGGCGTCACAAAGCTGCCACACTTCGAGGTTCCGGAAGGATATGACTCCTGGACATATTTAAATAAGCTATGTCTGGACGGCCTTCATGAGAGATATCCCGATGACGACGGCACTCTCAAGGAGAAGCTTGACTATGAGCTTGGCGTCATCAAGAGAATGGGCTATGTTGATTACTTCCTTATTGTATGGGATTACATCAATTACTGCCGTGAAAACGGCATTGCTGTCGGTCCCGGGCGTGGCTCTGCTGCCGGAAGCATCGTCTCCTACTGCATGCACATCACCAACATCGATCCTATCAAGTATGATCTTCTCTTTGAGAGATTCCTCAATCCTGAGCGTGTTTCCATGCCCGATATCGACGTGGACTTCGAGTACGAGCGCCGCCAGGACGTTATAGATTATGTTACTGAGAAATACGGGGCAGACAAGGTTGTCCAGATCATCACCTTCGGTACTCTGGCTGCCAAGGGTGTAATAAGGGATGTGGCGAGAGTTATGGATTTGCCCTACGCCTTTGGAGATGCCATTTCCAAGATGGTGCCCACAGAGCTGAACATCACTCTGGACAAGGCTCTTGAGATGAACCCGGAGCTCAGAAGCCAGTATGAGTCGGACGAAACTGTCCACAAGCTCATCGACATGTGCAGAAAGCTTGAGGGACTTCCAAGACATACCTCAATTCATGCAGCAGGTGTGGTTATCTGTCAGGCGCCGGCGGAGGACCTTGTTCCTTTGTCCAGATCCGCCGAGGGTAATATCACCACCCAGTTCACCATGACTACCATAGAAGAGCTGGGTCTTCTTAAGATGGACTTTTTGGGACTTCGTACCCTTACAGTTATAAAGGATGCTGTTAATTTTGCAAATAAATCTATTGGAGCAAAGCCGGGAGATCCGAATTTTATTAACATAGATGAAATTGACTACAACGACCCTCAGGTTCTGGAGCTGATCGGAAGCGGCAAGTGCGACGGTATATTCCAGCTGGAGTCAGGAGGCATGCAGTCCTTCATGAAGGAACTAAAGCCCCAGTCTCTGGAAGACATCATCGCGGGCATTTCGCTATATCGCCCGGGTCCAATGGATTTCATTCCCAGGTACATTGCGGGCAAAAATGATTCTGGCTCCATAACCTATGATACTCCTGAGCTTGAGCCGATCTTAAAGCCCACTTACGGATGTATCGTCTATCAGGAGCAGGTAATGCAGATAGTTCAGCAGCTTGGCGGATATACCCTGGGCCGAGCTGACCTTGTAAGACGTGCCATGAGTAAAAAGAAGCAGCATGTCATGGAGGTGGAAAGAGAGAATTTTGTAAACGGTAATCCCTCTGAAAACGTTCCGGGATGTGCTTCCAAGGGCATTAGTCCTGAAGTGGCAAACAAAATCTACGACTCCATGATGGACTTTGCCAAGTACGCCTTCAACAAGTCCCACGCTGCCTGCTACGCCGTTGTTGCGCTGCAGACCGCATGGCTTAAGCGCTACTATCCTGTCGAATTCATGGCTGCCCTTATGACTTCAGTCATTGATAATCCCGGCAAAGTTTCCGGCTATATCATGAGCTGCAGGAATATGCAC
>SVFZ01000081.1 GCA_015056585.1 Butyrivibrio sp.
ACTACATATAGCAAGAAAGTGATCACAGATGAGATTGGTGATTTCATGAAGAATTACGCCGCTTACCTTTGCGGGCGCATGAACAGCGAGCTCATTTCTGCAGAGACAGATGTCGATCACATGCATCTGCTCATCTCAATGCCACCTGATGTTGCTCCTGTGAAGCTCATCAACTCGATAAAATCACAGCTGTCCAAAGAAGTGAGAAATACATATAGAACACACGTTGAGAAATACCTATGGGGAAATTCACCCTTCTGGAGTGCAAGTTACTTCTGTGACACTACAGGAAGTGTTTCTCTTGATACTGTTAAGAAATACATTGAAGATCAGCGAACAGAAGAACACAAACGCAAATACATTAAGACTGGGAAATACAAAAAGAAAAGCTAGTGCGATTCATCCCACAACCGTTTTCATCGGAAGGGGTTTTCTCGCACGTTGTTATAAACAAAAAGCAGGAGCAAAGTAAAATGGTAAAAATCTTTTCAGACAGCACATGTGACCTGTCAAAAGAACTGGTAGAAAGATATAACATAACAATTATTCCACTATATGTGAGACTGGGTGACGAGGAATTTTTAGACGGAGTAAATATATCTCCTCAGGAATTGTATAAGTGGTCCGATGAACACGGTGAGACTCCCAAAACTGCTGCCCCGGGTATTTCTGACATAGAAAAACTGTTGTCACCTGATGGCGATGATGAATACGTGATCTTTACAATCTCATCTTCCATGTCTGCAAGCAATAGCAATGCTAAACTTGCAGCAGAAGACCTTGGAATTGCAGAAAGAGTGCACGTTATTGATTCGGCCAATCTTTCCACAGGAATCGGACTGTTGGTTATCCGCGCAGCAGAACTGGCTGCAGAGGGAAAATCAGCAGCAGAAATAGTTACAGAAATTGAAGCTGTTAAAGATAAGGTTAGAGCAAGCTTTGTTATCGACACTCTGGTTTACCTGTACAGAGGCGGACGCTGTTCCGGACTGGCTGCCATGCTGGGTACAGCACTAAAGCTCCACCCAAGAATTGCAGTAGCCGGCGGAACGATGCATCCCGAGAAAAAGTACCGGGGAAACAGCCATAAGTACGTCTTGGACTATGTAAAAGATATGGAGCCCAGCCTTAAAAAGGCCAGAAAAGAGCGCGTATTTATAACGCACTCAGGATGTGATGAAGAAATAGTAGAGTCCGTGAAAAAATACCTACAGGATTTAGGTCATTTTGACGAGATTCTTGAGACAAGAGCAGGCTCTGTGGTTTCATCACATTGCGGTCCGGGAACCCTCGGTGTTTTATTTATTGATACGTAACCCCATTAAATATAATCAGTGTCAAAGGTTATTACTGCTCGCTTTTTACAATGTTGCGCACCCAGAGTCCGCTTCTTACAAGGGCTAATCCTATGACGCACTTTATAAACTCAAGAAGTGACACGATCATAAATACGTTGAGTGCAGGAAGGGCTGTATATCTGCTCAGGATATATGCTGCAGGTACGGGAACAAGCCATGCAAAGCAGCTGTCAAACAAGAACGTGATAGCTGTTTTTCCGCCCGATCTGATGGTAAAGTATGAAACATGTGCAAGTGAATTTATGGGCATTACCATTGCGACCACCCAGATAAATCTTGTGGCCAATGCTCTGATCTCAGGCTCAGTGTTGTAGACCTGCGGAATTATTGGAGCTGCTATGGAAAGAAGCGTTCCCATTACAAAGGTGCTGCCAACAGTCAGTGTTGCCATTCTAAATGCTGTTCTCCTGGCGCTGACAAGTCTGTCGGCTCCAAGTTCCTGACCAACCAGAATTCCCGCTGAATTTCCAAGAGAAAGAAAAACTTCATTGAATATCTGGGAAATTGTACCGCTTATGTTCATGGCTGCAATAACTGCAATTCCTCTGACTGAATATGCCTGCAAAAGAGTTGCCTGCGCAAGGCTCCAGAGAAACTCATTCATAAGGAGCGGAAGACTCTTTGTCAGTATCGGCAGAATAAGATTTCCGGGAATTCGAAAATCAGTATAGAGCCCTTCAAAGAAGCCATATCTGCCGTGCTTTTTATGTGCCCCGCGAACAACAATAAATAACTCCACAAATCTTGAAATAACCGTAGCCACAGCTGCGCCGAAAACGCCGAGCTTTGGCAGTCCGAAAAGTCCGAAAATAAGAAGTGCATTAAATATGAAATTCACTACCATAGCTGTCATGCCTGCAACCATAGGGAGTGTGGTCTTACCTGATTCGCGCATGGCACTGGCGTAAACCTGTGTAATACTAAACGGGATCAATCCGATCAACATAACTCTGAGATACCCTTCCGCAAATCCCAGCGTTGCAGCGGCATCCGCAGCTGAAGTATCAGCCGATATGTACAACCGGATCAGGTTCGGTCCAAAGCTCAAAAGGATTGCGCTTGCAATGCAAAGAATGGTTATGGCAGTGATGAGCTTAAATCTTAAAGCAGCCCTCACTCCATCCATATCTCCTTTTCCGAAGAACTGAGTACTGTAGATTCCGGCACCGGCCAGCGATCCCCAGATACACAGATAAAAGATAAACAGTATCTGATTGACGATTGCTACTGCCGACATGGACAGTGTTCCCACCTGTCCCACCATGATGTTGTCCAAAAGTCCAACTATGTTGGAGAGCGTGTTCTGCACGATCATTGGCAAAACAACCATAGCCACTCTCTTATAAAAAGCAGCGTCTCCAAGCATCGCCTCTTTTAATGTGAATTTTACTTTTATTGCTTCTTCTCTGTTATTTGTTTCTATCATTGTATTGCACGCACCCATTTTCATTTTTATTTTGTATTTTTCTTTTTTATGTCAGTAATCCGCTGTTTGAATATCAATCCTCAAAGTATTTCCCGGTCTTTCTGCTAAGCATGTTCAGAACTCTCTTTTTATCAAGGCTCCACAGCGGATCAACAAGAAGTTTTCTCGGGCCGTCCCCGGTCATTCGATGCACCGCACATTCTTTTGGCAAAAGAGCTATGCACTCTGCCACAAGATCCGTGTATTCCTCCATAGTCATGGAATGGTAATTATATGTGCTTTCTGATGATCTAGTGTCAGCGATATAATTGTCATTTTCATCGATATTATTCAGTTTGTAACTATCAGCAGAATCATTCTGAGTTACTTTCAACTCCTCGTACATCTTAGTGCCCTTTAGGATTTGAAGATTCTGAAGCTTGATTCCATCAAGAGTCGGATTAAGGCTTGCCAGATACCTGACTGTTTCCAGCATATCCTCTTTGGATTCTCCGGGGAGTCCCAGTATAACATGGACAATCACAGTGATGCCTGCCTTTTTAAGGCGAAAGTACGTATCTTCAAAGGTTTTTAGTTTATATCCGCGGTTGATTCTTTTGGCAGTATCTTCATGAATTGTCTGAAGTCCCAGCTCTATCCATACAGGTTTTATCGTATTGAGCTCTTTTAGCATATCAAGAATATCATCACCTATGCAATCAGGCCTTGTTCCGATAGACAATGCAACAATCTCGTCCCTGGATATAGCTCTGTGATACAGCTCAGAGAGTCTTCTTACATTACCGTAAGTGTTCGTAAATGACTGAAAGTACGCGATAAACTTCTTGGCATCGGTCTTTTTTTGAATTACCTTTTTGGCGAATTCAATTTGGGCATCAATGTCCGGAGTATTATTATCTGCTTGCCTGTTTTCAGCTGCAAATTCTCCGGAACCGCCTTCAGAACAAAAGGTACAGCCACCGGTAAGCCTTACTATGTAGTCATTGGATTCTCCTATATCAGACACTGCTATATTTGATTTGAATGTGTCAAAGTCTACAACATTCGATTTCTTTGTATTGGAATCTTCTATATTTGTTTTTCTTATATTTGAATCTGACATGTTTATTGAGTGACCAGACTCTTCTATATAAGAATTGCTTATGTGATACTCGTCACTTTTTGTATCATAATAAATGCTCCCATCTCTGTTGGGGCAGGTACATCCCGAAGAGAGTGAGAGTCTGTATACTTTTTCGCCGTATTCCTTTTTCAGATAATCAGATAATCTAATTGGCATAGCCTAATTATCTTATCATCTTTAATGATTAATTGACAGATAATTATACTGTGCCTTAAAAGCGCAATCCCCCGCCAGCCAAATTGACTGACAGGGGATTGTGATTATTATGAACATGTAGTTTTTACAAATTCTTTAGGTTAGAATCGCTGTAAGGTCAAACGAAAAAGCAGCTTGAATTATAACAATAACTGCCCTTTCGTTTGATCTTATTGCGATTTAACCTAATTGAACAAAGTAAGCGTCCGTGGAGCCTATACATATGGG
>SVFZ01000082.1 GCA_015056585.1 Butyrivibrio sp.
CCGTTTTCAGCGTTCCTGTATATAAAATGTTCTATGTATCCCTTTATCTGCTCAACTTCTTTTTCCATGATTAGGATTATACCATAATAAAAAGCGCATAAATCTTAAGATTTCTTAAGAATTATGCGCTATATAAGCAACTTATATGCGTTTATTTATCAGTTTCGCTGCCTGCCTCGCTTGGCGCCTGCGGAATATCGTAATTCCGTTTAAGATTTTCATATAACATCTGGGCAAAACCGTTGCTTTGATTCTCCACAGAATTTGCACAGATATCCTGAAGAGTTTCATTTCTGAAATATTCCACCAGAGTATTTGTAGCATTATCACCTGTGTCAGGCTTTAGGGCATCTACCGATTTATACATTTCCTTGAAGATCTGCTCAAGAAAATATGACTCAAAGCTCTTACAGGCTTCCATAAGTTCCTTGTCGGAAGTATTGTCATTCACTTTGGAAAGCTTGTCCCTGACAGCTGTCCCACTGGCAAATTTAGCCTCGTTCGCCGCATATTCAGTTAAAGCGCTGGCACTGATACCTGTAAGATCCATACTAGCCATATATAGCATCCCCCTGCTGATCGCTTTTTTATCACTTAATCTTCAGATTATCTCTTAAGTCCGTTGGCTGTCTGCATCATCTCGTCTGTTGTCTGAATAGCCGTTGAGTTCATTTCATAAGCTCTCTGCGCGACAATGAGGTTTACCATCTCATTAGCCACATTTACGTTGGAGCCTTCAAGATATCCCTGAACTATCTCGCTTATCTTTATTCCTCCGCCGGCATTCTGAGCTTCATTGATCGGTTCACCACTGGCCGGAGTCTGCATCCACGCAGCGCTTCCTACTCTCTCAAGGCCTTCTCTGTTTCTGAACTGCCATAGTCCGATCTGTCTTCCCGTATCCTGCAGAACTCCCTGCTCGTTCGGATAATAGATCTTTCCGCTTCCGTCAATTGTTATTCTGCTTGCAACTGCATTTGCAACTGTAATATTCTGTCCATTAATATCAAGAACCGGATTACCTTCTGCCGTAGTCAGAATAAGCGTATTCCCTCCGGTCTGCTGAAGTGCCCATGTAAAGTTTCCGTTTCTGGTATAGAGCTGAGTAGTTCCATCCGCATCCATGTAGCTAAAGAAGCCATCTCCGCTTATTGCCATCGCTGACGGATTGTCACTGCTTAAAAAAGATCCCTGTTTAAAGAGCTGATTGATCGAAGAAACTCTGGTTCCAAGGCCCACCTGGGAAGTAACTGCCTTGGGTGCTCCGTTGGCCGTAGTTGTAACGGTCTGGAGTTCCTGATATAAAAGAGATTTAAACTGGGCTACCTGTCCCTTGTAGCCTGCAGTATTAACGTTTGCAAGATTGTTTGATATTGTATCAACGTTTGTCTGCTGGGCGTTCATTCCCGTTGCAGCTGACCATAAACTTCTAACCATAGAGTGTACCTCCCTCTAGGTCTTTTATCGACACAACAAAGGCACAAATTTATAAAAAAAATATTAAAAAAACATATCATTCTCTTAAAGAGATTTATTATTCAAAGATCAGAGTCTTCCAAGCTGATTAACAGCCACATCCAACGTATCGTCTATAGCCAGGATCATCCTCTGGTTCGTATCGTAGTTTCTCTGAACCGCAATCATATTTACCATTTCATCAACTACAGACACATTTGACTGCTCCAAAAATCCCGGAGCTATCCTGTAGCCTTCCGCAGCAACAGCTTCCGCGTCAACAGGGTAAAAGAAATTCTCCCCATAGTGCTCTAAGTTGTTGTAGGCAATCCTTCCATCAGGATATACAGTCTTTTCAAAGTCAAAAACTCCAATTCTTGCTACCACTTCTCCGTCCTGAATAATATCTCCAAGGGTATTTACTGTGACGGGAAGATTTGGATTGAGCTCTATGTGACTGCCATCTTCCGAAAGTACAAAGTCACCGTCCTGAGTTACCAGCGCTCCGTCCACATTTAATGTAAAATCGCCGTCTCTGGTATACATGATATTGGTCTGATTTGCCTCATCCCTCTGGATATTGACCGCCTTATTTGTATATTCAACACCAAAAAAGCCATATCCACCGATAGCGAAATCGAAGGTATTCTGAGTTTCCTTCATTGGCCCTTCGCTCCAGTCGACATAGCCTTCTCCAATTTTTACACCTGGATTAATGATGCCCAATCCACGTGCTGTGTTTGGGGCATCAGTATAATCCTTTATTTTCAGCGCGAGATGATCCCTGAAGGACTGTGCTGTCGCGCCTTCTTTTTTATAACCGTTCGTATTGGCATTCGCAAGATTGTTGGTGAGCACGTCCATACGATGTTGCTCGTTGATCATTCCTGTGTAAGCAGTGTAAAGACCTTTTACCATCCAATTTTCCTCATACCGTTACTGTCGCACGCTCCAGTAACGAACTCGCGCATTCATTCCAATTCGACTACGTCGAAGAATGCGCTCACACCTGCATCATTTTCTCACGAAATGCGCAGCTAGATGCGCATTTCTGTAGCCAGTTTTTCAGTCCTCATGGAAGCCCATGATAAATTCCACATAACGGCCGGTTCCGATAGCAACTGCTGTCATTGGATCCTCAGCTGTCATT
Source organism: Butyrivibrio sp. (assembly GCA_015056585.1). Lineage (GTDB taxonomy): Bacteria > Bacillota > Clostridia > Lachnospirales > Lachnospiraceae > Butyrivibrio. Next base: position 2,606 of record SVFZ01000082.1, read on the forward strand.
GTGTTGATACCTGTCTTGGAATAGATAAGATCTTCAAGTCCGCGAAGAAGTGCACCGCCTCCTGTAAGAACAATTCCTCTGTCAGCGATATCAGCTGCCAGTTCAGGTGGTGTATTCTCAAGTACGCTGTGAATAGCCTCGATGATCTGTGATGTAGGCTCTCTCAGCGCTTCTTCCGTCTCTTCGGATGATACTCTTACAGTCTTGGGAAGACCTGTCACAAGGTTTCTGCCTCTGACATCCATATAGTCATCCTCAGCTCGTGGATATGCCGATCCGATCTTGATCTTAATGTCCTCTGCAGTACGATCACCAATGAGAAGATTATGCTTCTTTCTCATGTAGCGAACTATTGCTTCATCGAAATCATCGCCTGCAACCTTGACAGATGTACTTACAACAGTGCCTCCGAGTGAAATAACAGCTATATCGGAAGTACCGCCTCCGATATCAACGATCATGTTTCCACAGGGCTTTGTAATGTCAATACCGGCACCTATTGCTGCTGCTATTGGCTCCTCAATGGTTTTAACATCTCTTGCTCCGCAAAGTCTTGTAGCATCCTCAACAGCCTTCTTCTCAACTTCTGTAGCTCCACTTGGAACACAGACAGCTATGAAAGGCTTTCTGTGGATTCTGCGTCCGATAGCCTTTTTGATGAAATATCTCATCATCTGCTCTGTTATCTTGTAATTGGAGATAACACCCTGGCGAAGAGGTCTTACAGCAACGATGTTGCCCGGTGTACGGCCAAGCATCAAACGTGCATCCTCTCCAATAGCCTTGATTTCTTCAGTATCTCTGTCATAAGCCACAACTGATGGCTCTTTAAGTACTACGCCCTTGCCTCTGATATACACAAGAACTGAGGCTGTTCCTAAATCGATTCCAATATCTGCGTACTGCATATTACTTAAGTACCCCTTTCAAAAAGCACATAATATTCTTAAACTATTGTATAGCAACATATACTCACAGTTATTGCCATTATAAACCAAATCAAATGCCTTGAAAAGAGTCGCAAAACCGATAAAAGGAAAATATAAGTTATTATCCTTTTTATTTATCGGCAATTAACCGCTATTACTTTAGCATTTTCTTTATGTATGCACCGGTGTAGGACTTCTTACATTTTGCAACCTCTTCCGGCGTTCCTGCCACCACAACGGTTCCACCTTTTGAGCCGCCTTCCGGTCCCATGTCGATTATATAATCTCCGGTCTTGATAACATCCAGATTATGCTCGATGACCACTACAGTATTCCCCTGCTCGACCAGCTTGTGCATGATCTTTACAAGTTTCTGCACATCTGCAAAATGAAGTCCGGTTGTCGGCTCATCGAGAATGTAAACCGTCTTACCTGTTCCCACCCTGCTAAGCTCGGTAGCAAGCTTGATCCTTTGTGCTTCGCCTCCCGAAAGCTCTGTGCTGGGCTGTCCAAGCTTTATATATCCCAGACCAACGTCATAGAGAGTCTGGATCTTGCGCTGGATAGCCTTGACGTTTTCAAAGAACTTAAGAGCCTCTTCAACTGTCATGTCAAGGACATCAAAAATGCTCTTTCCCTTGTACTTTACTTCAAGCGTCTCATGATTGTAACGTTTTCCTCCGCACACTTCGCAGGGAACATACACATCCGGCAAAAAGTGCATCTCAATTTTGATAATTCCGTCTCCGCTGCAGGCTTCACACCTTCCGCCCTTTACATTAAACGAAAATCTGCCCTTCTTGTAGCCTCTCGCCTTAGCGTCGGGAGTACCTGCAAAAAGATCTCTTATCATATCAAAAACGCCTGTGTAGGTGGCGGGGTTGGATCTTGGAGTCCTTCCAATCGGAGACTGGTCGATGGCAATTACCTTATCCACCTGCTCAAGCCCCTCAATGGAAGTATGTTTTCCTGGGATACATCTTGCCCTGTTAAGTTCCTTTGCCAGACGCTTATAAAGAATTTCATTTACAAGTGAACTCTTACCGGAACCTGATACGCCTGTTACTATCGTCATAATTCCCAAAGGTATATCAACATCTATATTTTTAAGGTTATTTTCCTTAGCGCCGATCACCTTAAGGAATCCGGTGGGCTTTCTGCGCTCCTTTGGCACTTCAATCTTTAGTTTGCCGGACAGATACTGCCCCGTAATCGACTCTTTTACCTGCATGATCTCTTCTGCAGTTCCGCAGGCCACGATCTTGCCCCCGTGAGATCCTGCGCCGGGACCAACATCCACAATGTAGTCAGCTTCCCTCATGGTATCCTCATCGTGCTCAACCACGATAAGTGTATTGCCGAGGTCCCTTAAGTTTTTGAGGGTGTTAAGAAGCTTGTCATTATCTCTCTGGTGAAGTCCGATACTTGGCTCATCCAGGATGTAGCATACTCCGCAAAGTCCCGATCCTATCTGGGTGGCAAGCCTTATTCTCTGAGCCTCGCCTCCGGACAAAGTTCCTGTTGCTCTCGAAAGTGACAGATAATCCAGACCTACGTCAATAAGGAAACCGACTCTTGCCCTTATCTCTTTTAGCACCTGTGCACCAATGAGCTGTTGCTGTTCAGAAAGCGTCAGATTCTCCAGATAATCATGAAGCTCACCTATTGACATTGAGGTGATCTCATAGATGTTCTTGTTATCTATCGTTACGGCGAGAGATTCTTTCTTCAGTCTCTGACCTTTACAAAGCTGGCATGGAGTAATCCTCATATACTCTTCATACTCGGCCTTGGCTGTTTCCGAGAAAGTCTCCTTGTATCTCTGCTCCACGTTTTTAATAAGGCCGTCAAACAGTATCGGATAATCTCCAACACCCCTGCTGCCCTCATAGTGAACAGTAACAGTCTTGTCGGCTCCATAGATCAGCATATGTCTCACATTTTCAGGAAGGTCCTGATAAGGAGTATCCATACTGAATTTATAAGCCTTGGCAAGTGCCTTCAGGGTCGCATTGCTAAAACTCCCCTCTTTGTTGCTGGACTGCCAGCCCATAACAACGATACATCCCTGATTTAAGGATAAAGACTTGTCGGGGATCATCAGATCTTCATCAAATTCCATCTTGTAGCCCAGTCCAAAGCAGTCAGGGCATGCGCCAAAGGGGTTGTTGAAGGAGAAGCTTCTGGGTTCGATTTCAGGAACACTCACGCCGCAGTCAGGGCACGCAAAATTCTGGCTAAAACTGAGTTCATCCCCATCTACAACATCCACCATAAGAAGCCCGTCGGCAAGAGCGAGCGCACTCTCAACCGAGTCCGTAAGACGCCTTCTTAAATTCTCATTGTCATCATGCACCACAATTCTGTCCACGATGATTTCAATAGAGTGCTTGATATTCTTATCAAGCTTGATTTCTTCCGAAAGATCATACTGGCTTCCGTCGATTCTGGCTCTCACGTAGCCCGCTCTTTTTGCCCTGTCCAGAGTTTTCGCGTGTTCACCTTTTTTGCCCCTTACAACAGGCGCAAGGATCTGAAGCTTGGTACCCTCTCCCAGTGCCATGATCTGGTCGCACATCTCATCCACAGTCTGTCTTCTGATCTCACGGCCACAGTTTGGACAGTGCGGAATACCGATTCTTGCGTAAAGAAGTCTGAAATGATCGTAAATTTCTGTCACAGTACCAACAGTAGATCTGGGATTCTTGTTGGTGGACTTCTGGTCTATGGAAATTGTAGGCGAAAGTCCCTCTATCCTCTCAACATTCGGCTTGTCCATCTGGCCCAAGAACATTCTCGCGTAGGAAGAGAGCGATTCCATATACCTTCTCTGTCCCTCTGCAAAAATGGTGTCAAATGCCAGAGATGACTTACCCGATCCGGAAAGTCCGGTAAATACCGTAAGCGTCTCCCTCGGTATCTTGACACTTACATTCTTAAGATTATGTTCATTAGCACCGCGAACACGAATATAATCGTGAATATCAGAGGGCAATATCCTCTTGGTTGTGGTGTTTTTCTTTGTCATCTGTCTGTTATCAGCCATTATGTATCTCTCCTAAATATACGCGCCTCTTATAGGCGACGGCACTCACTTACCTTCAGTCAGGTCGTTAAGCACCTTTTTAAGCTCAACCATCTTATCTCTGAGCATAGCTGCAGTCTCAAAGTCAAGCTCTGTAGCCGCTCTCTTCATCTTCTTCTGAACCTGTCCGATGAGTTTCTCAAGTTCATCCTGATCCATTGATTCAGGTTCCTTCTCAAATTGCACTTCTTCCTTGGCAATCTGCTTTGTTACAGCAATAAGATCTCTAACTGCCTTTTTTATGGTCTGCGGAGTAATTCCGTTTTCCTCGTTGTATTTTTCCTGAATGCTTCGACGTCTCTTAGTCTCATCAATGGCCTTTTTCATGGAATCAGTCATATTGTCAGCGTACATTATGACTCTTCCTTCGCTGTTTCTGGCAGCACGGCCTATAGTCTGAATAAGAGAAGTCTCTGAACGCAGAAATCCTTCCTTATCCGCATCAATAATAGCCACCAGGGAAATCTCGGGAATATCCAGTCCTTCTCTCAAAAGATTGATACCGACCAGAACATCAAAAACATCCAGTCTCATATCCCTGATTATCTCAGCTCTTTCCAGAGTATCTATATCTGAATGAAGGTACTTGACTCTGATACCGGATTCCGCCAGGTATTCAGTCAGATCCTCTGCCATTCTCTTGGTAAGCGTAGTGATAAGAACCTTATTCTTTTTATCTATCTCTTTTCTGATCTCACCGATAAGATCATCAATCTGTCCTTCAACCGGCCTTACCGAAATTTCAGGATCCAAAAGACCTGTGGGCCTTATTACCTGCTCTGTTCTTAGAAGTTCATGCTCCTCCTCATATTTGCCGGGAGTTGCAGAACAAAACAGCATCTGATCGATATGTTCCTCAAATTCCTCAAAGTTTAATGGCCTGTTATCAAGTGCCGAAGGCAGTCTGAATCCATAATCTACCAGAGTAAGCTTTCTGGAACGGTCTCCGTGGTACATGGCACCTATCTGAGGTATTGTCATGTGGGACTCGTCCACAATTATAAGGAAATCTCTGTCAAAGAAGTCTAAAAGCGTAAGCGGAGGCTCTCCGGGAGATGCAAAGTTAAGGTGTCTCGAATAGTTCTCAATCCCTGAGCAGAATCCCGTTTCGCGCATCATCTCCACATCAAAATTTGTGCGCTCGGAAATTCTTTGAGCTTCAATAAGACGGTCTTCTCCCTTGAAGAACTTTATCTGTTCCTCCAGCTCTTTTTCTATGTTGTCACAGGCCATATTGATCTTCTCCTGCGGAACAACATAGTGGGAAGCAGGGTAGATCATGACATGGGTAAGCTCACTTCTTACTTTACCTGTAACAGGCTCCACTTCCGTGATCCTGTCTATCTCATCTCCAAAAAACTCAACTCTTATCAGATAATCGTCCGCATTGGCCGGGAATATCTCTACTGTATCGCCGCGTACTCTGAAGTTGCAGCGGTCCAGCTCAAGGTCATTTCTGTTGTACTGAATAGCCACAAGATCTTTTATCAGATCGTCTCTGTCTTTCTGCATACCGGGGCGAAGCGATATGGACATCCCCTTAAATTCTTCAGGACTTCCCAGGCCATAAATACATGAAACACTGGCAACAACAATGACATCTTTCCTCTCAGCAAGGGATGCTGTGGCAGAAAGGCGAAGTTTATCAATCTCATCGTTGATGGATGAGTCCTTGGCAATATATGTATCAGTCTGAGGAACGTATGCTTCAGGCTGATAATAATCATAATATGACACAAAATATTCCACAGCATTCTCAGGAAAGAACTCCTTGAACTCGCCATATAGCTGAGCCGCCAGAGTCTTGTTATGAGCTATCACAAGCGTGGGCTTATTGAGGGCAGCAATAACATTGGCCATGGTAAAGGTCTTTCCTGACCCTGTGACTCCCAGAAGTGTCTCAAACTGATTTCCGGCCTTAAAGCCTTCAACCAGATCCTGTATTGCCTTGGGCTGATCACCTGTAGGCTTATAATCCGAATGAAGTACAAAATCCATATAAGCAAAAACTCCCTAAAAGTTCTCTGCAGAACTTTTTGAAACACACCAAACATCATCAATAAAAAAATGGCATACTATGCGAAGTATACCATTTTTGAATGCTTATGTCCATAATTTTAAGAACATTAGTTCGCATGTGAGTTTCCGGCCTCATACACTGCAATTAGATATTAACAGAATCATAGGTGTAGACCAAATCCTGCTCAATCACAAAATCGTCTTCAGAAGTATATTCGTTTTCTGTATAGTCGCCAAGAAGCCTTGTAGTGCACATTGCAGCTGTGGCACTTCCAACCTTTGGCTTAACCGGTTCCTCTTTTTCTGTCAAAAGATTTCCAATCCCCAGAATTACAATGACTGCCACAAAAATAGTCATAAAAGTATATCCAAATATGATCATCAATTACCTTCTCCTTCCTGTTCATCCAAAAATCTGTCCAATATCCATACCTTGGCGCTGTAAAAACGTTGCTGTACTGCCGGAAGCCTTTGTTCAAAGTCCGATGCAGCATAACTTTTTACTGAGTTCCAAAAGATCATTCCCACAGACAAAGCAAAGGATATTACAGCTGCGCTTACAGTAATTTTGACAGCTCCGAGTATCTTTTTCCTTTTTACAATCCTCGGATATGCCTTTAATGCCTCCTGTATCTCTTTGGCCGACCTGAATCTGTCATCTCTGTCAGGACGTATACACTTATCGATTATCTGCATAAACTCGTTTGATATCCCCGATACTCCGGATTGCCTGCAGCGCTTCACTGCATCACTATCTTTGGTATCGATTCCTGCAATAAGCTGCAGAACAGTCATTCCAAAACAATAAATATCGGTTCTCGGATCAGTCTGTCCAAGATTTCCGTATTGTTCCGGTGCTGCAAATCCATAGGTTCCAAGATTTATTGTATCTGCCCTGTCATCCTTTCTGTAAAACCTGGCAGCGCCAAAATCAATCAGTGCCACATGCCCGTCAGGCTTAAGAACAATGTTTGCAGGCTTTAAGTCCCTGTATATCACAGGCATCCTTCGTCCATGCAAATATCTGAGGATTTCCGCCATTTCCAGCGCAATCCCCGCAGCTGTTTTTTCAGGTAATGCTCCTTTTTCCACCAGCACATTTTCAAGGCTGCTTCCCTCAAAGTATTGCAGCACAATTCCGTTTCTTATTCTTTCGTATATTTTCGGAACTGCCGGATGGTGCAGCGTACTAAGTATACAGGCTTCATTTTCAAAACTCTTTAAGCTGTGAAAATCTGCTTCGCCATCTGTAAGCTTTGCCATCTTTAGCGTAACAGGCTCGTCTGTCCCGGATCTTTTTGCCAGAAACACCCTGCTGTTGCCACCACGGCCAAGTTCTTTTATAATTCTCAGATCATTTCCCATAATGCTCAAAACTCCATACATGCAGCTGCAATACTGATGTTATCCTCTTCGTCTCTTCTTACCGCCAGTTCCGACAGTTTTTTACATTCCAAGAGCATGTCTTCATCCGTCACACACATCTGCGGACAAAGCTTTAGCCTCATTTCTTCCGGAGTTATTGTTCTCCAGAATCCATCTGTACATGCAACAACTGTGGTGCTCTTGTCAAATGTACCGATTGTGGTCTCAGGAACCGGAGCTTTCACCATCCCTACGCACTGACTCAGCACATTTTTTTCAGCATCCTCCATGGCTTCCGATTCAGAAATTATCCCTTTATCCAGCTTTTCCTGAACAAGGCTCTGATCCTTTGTTACCTGAGAAATGCTTTTGCTGTTTATAAAATATATCCTGCTGTCACCAATGTTCAGACAAAGATATCGCTCGCCAATCTGAAGAAGGCACACAAGGGTTGTTCCAAGACTTAGCCCCTTATTCCTGCCATACCTTTTCAGGTCTGTATTTATTCGGATTATGAGGCGTCTTAAGGAGTTTTCAACCGCTTCCCACAGTTCTTTACCGGTCAGTGGAAGCATCAAAACAAGTTCCTCATGAAACCACATTTCAAGGGCTCTTATGGCTTTACAGCTGGCCACTTCTCCCTTTGAAAGTCCTCCCATGCCGTCGCATACAGCAATCATTGTTATTCTTCCGTGGCTTTTTGTATTAGCCACCTTAACCAGCGCAGCATCTTGGTTGACCCTTCTTGTCTGTCCAACATCAGTATAAATACACGCTTTTACTTTCATTTTGGTAAACCCTTTCATTGCAAAAAAATAAATACATGTCCTAATTGGAATTTCCGCTCGAAATGAGCAAAAAAAAGACTGTGCCAAGATTTTTAGCACAGTCTCAGATATTACTATCAAATTATTTATTTGTCAATAAGTTCTTTTATGACCTCAAGTCCTTTTTGAAGCTGAGTGTCAGTTTTGTCTTTTGCATATGCCTCTGCATCAAAATCAACGTCCACATCCGGCTCTATTCCTACTCCATGAATGTTGACCCCATTGGGAGTAAAATAACTGCTTACCGTAAGCTTTACCGCTGTTCCATCCCTTAAGTCAAATACTCTCTGGACAATTCCCTTTCCGTAAGTAGTCTTTCCAACCAGCTTTCCAAGGTTATAATCCTTTATGGCTCCTGCCAGTATCTCAGATGCGCTTGCGGAATACTGATTAGTGAGCACGACTACAGGAATGTCTATCTCATTCTCGCCATCGCAGGTGTAATCTTCTCTGTTGCCGTCTCTGTCCTCGGTGTAAACGATAATTCCTTTTGGAAGGAGCTGTCTTGCAATATCGCACACAGTAGCAAGGCTTCCTCCGGGATTGGACCTTAAGTCTATTATCAGTCCTTCAATGTTCTGCGCTCTAAGCTCTGCCATGCCGTCAATGAACTGTGATGTGGTGATCTCATCAAACTCAGTGATCTTAAGGTAGCCAATGTTGTCATCGTAAACCTGTGTGCTGACTGTCGGAACCGTGATCTCTGCTCTTGTCACATCCACTTCCACATCATTTGCTTCTCCAGTTCTGATAAGAGTAAGATGCACCTGAGTTCCTGCTTCTCCCTTGATCATAGACACAACTTCTTCAAGAGTCATTCCCTGAGTTGAAGTTTTGTCTACTTCATAGATAATATCATCAATACAAAGACCGGCCTCCTCTGCAGGGCTGCCCTCCATGACACCGGATATCCTGGCCAGATTAATACTGTTATCAAAGCTCACATAAGCTCCAATGCCAAAGTAGATACCCTTTGTATCATTCATCATTTCTTCCAGTTCTTCGCTGGTATAGTATACAGAATAAGGATCCCCGAGAGAATCCATAAGTCCCCTGTAAAGGCCGTTAGCTTCTTCCTCTTTGCTTACATCAGTCTTGTAATAATATGTATCAATCACATCCTCCAGAGACTGAATTTTTGAAAGAGTTTCATCCGTCAAAATCTCGCTTTGTCCGGGCAAGTAGCCACTTGTAGCCTGATTAAGCACTTGCTGCTTGTAGATCAGGAAAAACACGCATCCGGAAACAGCCAGTATCGCCACAAGAAAACCTATCAATATGCCACTGATAAAGCGCCTTGTAAGTTTCCCCTTGTTTGCTTTCTCAAGTTCCTCAAAATTGTTATTTATATCCATCCGTCAATTCCTCGTAAATGTCAGTTATTTGCCATTTAATTGCTCCGGTAACCGTAATTATTTTCACACACAGTACCGTTTATTTAAGATAGTTCCACGGACTTACGTAAGCACCGTTTAGCCTGACACCAAAGTGAAGATGATTTCCCGTTGATCTTCCTGTGGAGCCAACGGCTGCAATCTTGGTTCCGGCCGAAACATCCTGCCCCTTAGATACATAAAGCGCCGAACAGTGCATATAGATCGTGTAGAGACCATTTCCATGACTTATCATGATGTAATTTCCCATGGACCCTTCATAAGCCGCTACAACAACCGTGCCTTCATAGGCTGCAAGTATAGCAGAACCAGCAGGTGCTGCAAGGTCTATACCGTTATGCATCTTCTCAACTCCCAGAGTCGGGTGCATCCTCATCCCGAAGTTATCGGAAATTCTTGTATAATTCGGGCATGGCCATGTAAATACACCGCCGTCATACTTATATTTGCTGTATAAAGCTGCCTTGTCTGCAGCAACTTCTTTTTCAAGAGCTGCAATTGCTGCATTTTCCGCTTTAATTTCTGCTTCATACTCCCTTATTGCGGCTTCCTTGTCATTGATATCAGCTTTTACAGAATTGAGTTCCGCACTTTTTGCCTGAAGAAGCTGTTCCAGATTATCCTGCTCCGCCTCTCTTGAAGCCTTGGCTTCGTCCAGAGTCTCTTTTTCCTCTTCAAGGGCCTGCTTGGTCAGTGAGATCAGCTGTGTTGTTGCAATGTACTCGTCGAGTTTGTCCCTGTCATATGAAGAAAGCCTTTCTATGTACTCGGCTTTATTCAGCATATCCGCAAAGCTTCCTGACTCGAGAAGTAGTTCGAAGTATATCGTATCCCCACGCTCATACATGAACTTTATGCGCTTTTTCATGGCCTCATACTGTTCCTGCTGGATTCTTTCAGCCTCATGCAATTCCTGCGTGGTGGTCTCGATCTGGTTTTCTTTTTCAGTAATCTGATCATTTAATGTGTCAATCTTTTGCTGGATATCAGTAAGAGACGCATCTATCTGGGAGATGTAAGCATTCAGATTTGACTTGCTGGTCTCAAGCTGCTTTTTTACCTTCTCAAGGTCGGTCTTGGCATTTTTGAGGGAGTCACGTTCCTTCTTTGCGTTGGAAATCTGGTTTTCCTTCTCTTTGATGCTCTCTTCAGTAACTTCAGCCTTAACAACAATCCCCTTATCTCCCCAGAACGAAGAGACCATAAATACACATAAAATGAGACATATTATTCTTTTTGCTGCTTTTATTAACCTGCTGTTCAAATTCAAACCTTTGGAACTTCCTTTTCTTTACACATGAAGGTGCTTTCTTACAGTAGTAAAGCTTCCAAAGAAGCCGATACCGATACCTATTGCCAGTGATATAGGTATGAGCTTGTTATAAACAGTCTCCACCGGGAGAAAATTTAGCAACGAGCTTAACATAGTAAACTTTGATGCCACGTAAGAAATGGCATTTTTATAAACAAAAAACACTATCACAAGCGGTATTATTGATCCGATGATTCCAATCAGAATACCCTCGACAACAAACGGCGCTCTGACAAAAAAGTCTGTGGCACCGATATATTTCATGATATTTATTTCGTCCTTACGAACCTGTATACCCATGGTGACTGTATTGCTGATAAGGAATATCGAAACCAAAAGAAGGATCACAATAATTCCCGCTGAAACATATGCTATCAGCTTGTTGAGGCCACTAAGGGTGTTGGCAGTGACTTCTGACCTGTTGACCTCTCTTACAACGCTTATGGATTCAGCATATGTAACCAGTGCTGTCTGCATTGAAACATCACTGAGATAAATCTGAAGGTTCGCAGAGTCAGCAAGCGGATTCTCTGTAAATCCGTCAGCATACTCCCCAAGATACTCCTCCTTAAATCCCTGCCAGGCTTCTTCAGCTGACACATAGACAATCTCTCTGACTTCTGTCCTGTTCTCGAGATCACTCTTAACAGCAAGGATCTGATCTTCAGTGGTTCCCTCATTGAAAAAAACCGTAACCGAAACGCCCTCTTCAGCAGTCTTGACCACATGCTGGAAGTTGGTAATTATTGAATAGAAAATCCCGAAAAGAAAAAGACATGCGCTGATAGTCGCTACAGATGCCAGCGTGTACCACTTATTTCTTCCCAGATTCTTAAAGCCCTGACCAATGGTGTAAAAGAAACTATTAATCCTCATCGATGTACATTCCCTCTTCCTCGTCTTCTATAATGACGCCCTTCTTCATGGTAATAACTCGCTTTTTCATGGCATTAACGATCTCTCTGTTGTGAGTAACCACAATAACAGTAGTTCCGTTCTCATTAATCTGCTCCATGAGTTTCATGATTTCCCATGAATTATTCGGATCAAGGTTTCCTGTAGGCTCATCAGCCAAAAGAATTGCCGGCTTATTTACAAGTGCCCTGGCAAGCGCAACTCTCTGCTGCTCACCACCCGACAACTGACTTATTTTGTTTTTGTACTTGCCGGCCAAATTGACTGTAGCCAGTATTGACGGCACGTTTCTTTTGATGTCTCTGGTGGGAGTTTGAACGATTCTCTGGGCAAAAGCCACATTCTCGTAAACATTTCTATCTTTTAACAAACGGAAATCCTGGAATACTATTCCAAGGTTTCTTCTGAACTTCGGGATCTTGCTGTGCTTGATCCTGCGAAGATTGTACCCCAGCACAGTTATGTCTCCATCTGTCGGTACCAGTTCTCTGAGCAAGAGCTTGATCAGAGTGGATTTTCCCGATCCGCTGTCTCCCACTATAAAAACAAATTCACCCCTCTTGATATGAAGGGTGACTCCGTTTAATGCAGGTGCACCCGTAGAATAAGATTTTGTCACATTTTCAAGTGTGATAACCTCATCCTCCGGTATTTGCCTGCTTAATCTTTTTCTGCGATATCCTTTTTCCATAAAGCTCCCCTTGCTTTAACGTGATATGGACTTGTCTGAAACCTCCGTAAGGCTCTTTATCACGTGAATTTTTCCATATATTTCATGTATCTGACAACCATAAGTGCAATCTTGAAAGTAATGGCATCGTCAAATACCCTAAGGTCAAGACCTGTGCTCTTCTGCAGCTTGTCCAGTCTATAAACCAAAGTATTCCTGTGGATAAAGAGCTGTCTCGATGTCTCAGAAACATTAAGGCTGTTTTCAAAGAACTTATCAATGGTTATGAGGGTTTCCTGATCAAAGTCATCGGGGTTTCTGCCGCCGAATATCTCTTTAATAAACATCTTGCAGAGCGGAATCGGAAGCTGATAGATAAGACGTCCTATTCCAAGCTCACTGTAGCAGATGACCTTACGCTCATCAAAGAAGATCTTTCCGACATCCAGGGCCATCTTGGCTTCCTTGTAGGATCTACTCACTTCCTTGATTTCTCCGACTACTGTTCCGTATGCAACACGCACTCCGCTAAGGCCTTCTTTTTCCAAAGTAAGAAGCATTTCCTCCGCAGCCTTGGATATATCCGATGGTTTGTACATGTCGCTGACATCCTTAACAACAATAACATTGTCTTCATCAACTTCTGTAACAAAATCATTTCCGCTTCCGAAATGAGTTCTTGTAATCTCCAAAGCATTGTTGTCACGCCCGTTCATGGATTCGATTATCATGGCAACACGCTTGGAATCTGTCTGAATGTGAAGTTTCTTGGCTCTGCTGTATATATCAACCAAAAGAAGGTTATCCAAAAGCAGATTCTTTATAAAGTTGTCTTTATCGAATCTCTCCTTATATGCAACCAAAAGGCTCTGAATCTGATATGCAATCATCTTGCCCAGCATATATGTATTCTCACCGCTTCCGGTGCAGATCAGAATATACTCAAGCTGCTGCTCATCATAAATCTTGAAATACTGGTGTCCCTGAATCTCCTGAGAATCAGCAGGTGACTCGACAAAATCTCTGGTTGCTGCAGCTACATTTCCAATATCGGAAGATGTAGATGCCACCTCCTTGCCGTCAACATCAAGGACGCACAGATCCACATGTGCAATAGTCTTAAGTCCATCAATAGTATTCTGAAGAATTTGATTTGATATCATATATCCTCTTTCTGCAACAAGAATAAGCTGCTAATATAAAGACTAATGACATTTTAATACAAATGTACAAATAAATCTATATCTACATGGGTGTTTTTTGTCTATTTTTCAAAATTCATCGTCAAAACCAACAAAAAGATGGGCCATTTTTTGTGTGTAAAATACTTTTTAACATATTAAGATAGTTCAATAAATCGCCGATAGACTATGTAAGGATGAAGTGTAAATGTGCGCAAGGTCTTGTATCCTGCCGTTTTACCGCAGTTGCACAGGAGGTGGAATATGGATATTCCCGCTTTATCAATGGCAATATCTCAGAACAAAATTCTAAACGAATTCGGCGTAGCGATGCTCTCAAAGAGTCTGGATACTATGGAGAGCGCTGGAGAAGCGCTAGTATCAACAATTGACTCAGCAGCAGAGTTATCCGTAAACCCAAATATTGGGGCGAATTTCGATATGAGAATCTGAGATCAGCAAAAGACACCCGCAGCGTTAAACGTTGCGGGTGTTATTATTTAAACCAGTCTTATAGTGTAAACCATATATACTACTGATATCATCATAGCGATAACAAGAGGCAATGTGATCAGTTTGAATCCCTGCCTTCTTGAATGCTTTAAATTTGTATAAAACTCAAGTCTCTGCTCGATCTTTGCAATCTTTTTTACTATAAAGAGCGCAATTGTGGTAAAAATGACCGCCATCACCAGAAGATAGGCAATATAGATGGCATCCACCCAAAAGTCGCTCATTCCCTCAAGATAACTCTCAGCTATAGTAGAAGCATCCTCCAAAACATCTTTGTTGGCGTACATCATAACGACTTCCAGGGTATTGAAGAAAGCGTGGGCAATAAATGATGCCAGTACACTTCCGGTTGCCTCAACCAAAAGAGCAAGCATTATACCCATGACAGTTCCGTAACCAAATTGATTGAAGTTCATGTGTATCATTCCGAACATCAGGGAAGAGAGAATAATCGATCCGATAATCCTTCCGGTTCTCTGATAGCTCTGAAGGATCACTCCCCTGAATACAATTTCCTCCACAAAAGGACCCAAAATGCCAATCGACAGTATCATGATCCACATCGGCATTCCAAGTAGCTGATCGGCAATTGATGTTACCGTATTTTCCACAAACAGCATGGAAATATAATTGACAAGAGAAACCAGAGGGAATAAAGCAATTACATACACCGGTATCAAAAGAGCAGAAGAAAGCTTTATCTTATGGAGAGGAATAAGTGTTGACAGTTTTTCTCCCGAATAAAGCACCGCTGCCAGGGCCGGAATAAGTACCACAAGTTCACTGAATACATTGTTCATCAGAATACTCAGCGCCGGTCCTCCAACCAGATACCACAGGGAAATAACAAGTACAAGTCCGATTGTAGCAAATGTCATGTATAAATAAGTTCTGTTAGCTCTTCTGTAGTCCATGTAATGCTCCCTGTATTATTTTTTCTCAATTGTATTTGTACCGATTGTGATGCGTCCTTCCTTCAAAAGGCGTCCAACGGCACGTTTGAATTCGTTCTTGCTCATGCAGGTCTTTTCCCTGATGAGCTCCGGTGATGCCTTGTCGGTAAATGGCAGTTTGCCACCGTTATCCTCAATCATCTTCATAAGCTTCTCAGCGTCGGCATCCATCTGAAGATAAGCCTTTTCCCTGAGGCTTAAGTTCAGCTTCCCATCTTCCTTAACAGAAATAACTCTCGCATTTACGCTGTCACCGATCTTAATGTCTCCATATAGCTCTTTTTTTGCAATGAGTCCTGAATAGATGTCATCAACTGCCACAAATGCCCCGAAGTTATCACTCAGTTCATACACCGTTCCGATAACCTTATCATCCTTGGCATAAGGGCTGTCGCTTAAAAGATACGGATAGACATTCATGGTAACACACAGTCTGCCGCTTTTATCAACGTAAAGGGCGCACAGAACCTCTTCGCCGGCCTTGACTTTTCTTGTCTGTTCCCTAAATGGCAAAAGAACATCTTTTTCAAGTCCCCAGTCCATAAATGCGCCTATTTTTCCGGTTTCCTTGACTTTAAGCATCCTCACATCACCAAGCATTATCTTTGGTGTGTTCGTTGTTGCTATCAGCCTGTCACTGGAATCCTTATATATAAAAACTTCAATCTTTGTGCCTACATTTGCATCCTTCGGAACCTGCTTTGCAGGCAAAAGGACTTTTTCCTCATCCCCCTGCTCCTGTGCCAGGTACACACCGAAATCCACCTTTTTAATTACAACAAGTTCCTGTTTCTCTCCTAATTTGATCATGTTATCTCTCCGTGCCGGAACAGTCTGTCTTTATTTCTACAACACATACCACTCCGCCATTATCATCGTTAAGGCTTACCGTATATATCTTATTATCGCCTAAATTGTTCACAATAACAATCGGATGCAAAATATCGGACAAAAATGCCTGTTTCTTGTACTCTGCTCTCAAGGATACAACCTTCGCATCTTTTTCATGCAAAAGCCCTATCGCCATCCTTATGTACTGCCCGTTGTTCACATGGTTGTTGGTGTCCAGATGGTGTTCCCTCACTTCGATGTCATGGGCAGTATATCTCTCACCATCCGTTGGGATAGCAATCTTCCTGTCAAGGTACTCCATCGGAAGCTTTTCTTCCAGCGGATAAGCTTCAATAATTTCCGGTGTAACTTTACAGGGAACTCCTTTGTTAAAGTCAAACAAAGTCCATATTGAATTTGCTACAGCCAGTCTCTCTCCTTCTTCTGTATCCATAAAGAAATTTCTAAGACCGAGAGGACCACGAAGCATATAAGGAACTGTTCCGATAGTGACTTTTTCGCACAGCTTCGGAAGCCTCTTTATCTCAATCTGCCAGGCATTTAACACCCAGGCAATCCCTCTTTCCTTTAAATATTCCATGGTGGCAGGCCCATCTTCAGTCTGAAAAGTTGAACAGTCCTGAAAATAGTTTATCAGCGATTCTATTGTTAAAACCGCGTTCTTATCCACTTCGCTGTATCGTATTCTGGATCCGAATGTATACATGTTAATACCTCATAGCAAAACCATAACACCCAAAAGCATCACAAAGGAGTATCAGAAAATGTTCTGATAAATTAAAAAAACGAGATTGTTTCCAATCTCGTTAAAGCTGGGCTAGTAGGATTCGAACCTACGTAATGACGGAGTCAGAGTCCGTTGCCTTACCGCTTGGCGATAGCCCATCGACAAGAAATGATTATACGTGACCTCTACATAAAAAGCAAGTACTTTTTTAAAAATTTTATAATAAAATTTTCAGTTTTCAAACAGCAGGTCCGCAAGCGCCTTTACAGCGCGAATCAAAAGGCGCTTGCGACACAGCTGATTATTCTAAAAGTTTCCGGAGACAACAGCGTAAATTTTCTATTTAGCCTTCAAATAAAAGATCTGCGTATGTAGGGAAAGGCCAGTCCTCTTTAGCTACAAGCATCTCGAGGGCATCTGCAGGAGCCCTGAGATCGTCCATTACAGGGCGAACCTTATCCTTGTAGAAAAATGCTCTCTTTCTCTGATCTTCAATATCTGAAGCTTTTGCCTCAAGTGTCTTAAGCTTATCAAGCGCTCCCTTCATCTTTCCAAGATGCATCTGGATCTCTTTAAGCTCAGCCACTTCCACAGATGCATCCACGCCTGTCTGAGTAATGGCATTTACATCTGCAGCAAGTCTTCCTGCATACTTCATAACAGCAGGAATTATCTGCTTTGAAGCCATATCGATCATTGTAAGCGCCTCGATGTTAATTGTCTTGGCATAATTTTCAAAAATGATCTCTTTTCTGGACTCAAGCTCTGACTTGGTGTATACGCCGAAGTTCTCAAAAAGATTAATAGCTTTCCTGGTAGTCAATACGTCAGCAGCTTCAATTGTGGACTTGATATTCGGAAGCCCGCGTCTCTTAGCTTCAGCTACCCATTCATCAGAATATCCGTCCCCATTGAAGATGATCCTCTGATGATCCGTGAGGTATTTCTTGATCATGTCATGAACTGCCATGTCAAAATCATCTGCTTTCTCAAGCTGATCGGCAGCCTCGCAGAAAGCCTCCGCAACAATGGTATTAAGTGTAGTGTTGGAGCTTGCCATGGAATCTGAAGATCCAACCATTCTGAACTCGAACTTATTTCCGGTAAATGCAAAAGGTGAAGTACGGTTTCTGTCAGTAGCATCTTTCTCAAACTGAGGAAGTGTTGACACGCCGGTCTTGATCTTACCACCTCTCTTGCTTGATTTTGCGACACCGGTCTCGATGAGCTGTTTCACAACATCCTCAAGCTGTTCTCCAAGGAAAATAGAGATTATTGCGGGAGGCGCCTCATTTGCGCCAAGTCTGTGATCATTGCCCACATCAGCAGCACTCTGACGAAGAAGGTCTGCATGTGTGTCAACAGCCTTAATTACACAAGCAAGCACAAAGAGGAACTGTATGTTTTTATTAGGTGTATCGCCCGGATCAAGGAGGTTAACACCATCATCTGTACAAAGGGACCAGTTGTCATGCTTACCTGAACCGTTTACACCGGCAAAGGGCTTCTCATGAAGAAGGCATCTCATATGATGATGCTCAGCCACGCGCTTCATGGTCTCCATAATGATCTGATTGTGATCTACAGCAATATTTGCAGTCTCATAGACAGGCGCAAGTTCATGCTGTCCGGGAGCCACTTCGTTGTGCTGAGTCTTGTCAGGCACACCAAGCTTCCAAAGCTCCACATTGAGGTCCTTCATGAATTCTCCGACTCTTTCACGGATAACGCCGAAGTAATGATCCTCCATCTCCTGTCCTTTAGGAGGCATCGCACCAAAAAGAGTTCTTCCGGTAAAGATAAGATCCTCACGCTTCATGGACTTATCCCAGTCCACCAAAAAGTACTCCTGCTCAGGGCCTACAGATACGTTGACTCTGGTGGCAGTTGTATTTCCAAAAAGTTTCACAATTCTGAGAGCCTGCTTGTTGATAGCTTCCATTGATCTAAGAAGCGGAGTCTTTTTATCAAGCGCCTCTCCTGTATATGAACAAAAAGCAGTAGGTATGCAAAGTGTCACACCTGCACCCGACTCTTTAAGAAAAGCCGGTGAAGTGATATCCCAGGCTGTATATCCTCTGGCTTCAAAAGTAGCTCTAAGTCCGCCTGATGGGAAAGATGACGCATCAGGTTCACCCTTTATAAGCTCCTTACCTGAAAATGAAGTAAGCATTCTGCCATCTTTTTCAGCGCTTCCAACAAAAGAATCATGTTTTTCAGCCGTAATCCCTGTAAGAGGCTGGAACCAGTGAGTGTAATGGGTTGCGCCGTTCTCAACAGCCCATTCTTTCATGGCATTCGCTACAACATCAGCAGATTCCTTGGAAAGTTCTCCGCCATGCTCAGTAACATTAACGACCTCCTTATAAACATTCTTAGGAAGTCTCTCCCTCATCTTGGCAAGTGTAAAGACATTCTGCCCAAAAATCTCTTCTACGTTCACCTTATCGTACATGTTTACTGCCTTTCATTTTTTATTTACGATTCATATTACAACATCTTGAATAAAACGCAAAGTAAATTTTTATGATTCGGCCTTTATTCGAAGGATATCATACTTCTCCGGTTTTTGTGACAGATCTGCATATATTATCTGTTTGGAATGCGGACAGGACTCCACAGGCGTACCATCTTCCGCGTACATAGCGTTAACTTTGGCTTCAACATCTGTTCCGTCCGGTTTCATGATCTCTATCACATCTCCGACAGAAAACTTGTTTCTCTGCTCGAATTTCGCATAACCTCTGTTATCAAGTTCATCCACTATTCCCAGATAAATATACTCATTTACATAGGTGTTGTTATCGTAAATCTGAGCTTCTTCACTTGGTTTTCCAAAATAAAAGCCCGTGGTAAACTGACGGTAAGTACACCTTGAAATCTGGTCCAGATACCATGGCATATTTGCTCTGTATTTTTCTTCCGATTCAAAATAATCGTCAATAGCTTTTCTGTAGGTTCTTGCAACGGTAGCAACATAGAGGGCCGTCTTCATTCTTCCCTCTATCTTGCAGCTGTCAACACCTGCATCCACCAGTTCCGGAATATGTTCAATCATGCAGAGATCTTTAGAGTTAAAGATATAAGTTCCCCTGTCGTTTTCATACACAGGAAGGTATTCCCCGGGTCTTTTCTCCTCCACAACAGCGTACTTCCATCTGCAAGGATGGGTACATGCGCCCTTGTTGGCATCTCTTCCGGTAAAATAGTTGGATAAAAGGCATCTCCCGGAATAGGAAATGCACATTGCCCCATGAATAAAACATTCCATCTCAAGATCATCCGGTATTTTGGAAGTAATCTCTTTTATCTCATTTAAAGACAGCTCCCTGGCAGCAACCACTCTTTTTGCCCCGAGGTCATGCCAAAAGTTATAGGTTTCATAGTTTGTATTATTTGCCTGAGTGGAGACATGGATATCTATTTCAGGACATATCCTTCTTGCTTTCATAAAAATGCCCGGATCCGCAATTATAAGGGCGTCAGGCTTTAAGTCCTTGAGCTCGTAAAGGTACTTTTCCACACCGTCAAGGTCGTAATTATGGGCAAGTATGTTCACGGTAACATGTACTTTGACACCGTGAGCATGGGCAAATTCAATTCCTTCCTTCATCTCTTCCGGGCTGAAGTTCTTTGCTTTTGCTCTAAGTCCGAAAGCGTCTCCACCGATGTAAACCGCATCAGCGCCAAACATAACAGCTGTTTTTAATACTTCAAGACTGCTTGCAGGTATAAGTAACTCAGGTTTTTTCATAATAATTCTCCACATTTCAAAACAAAAATCAGGTTTCAAATAATTAACATGCGTGTTTTTATAAAGTCAATATTATCCTACAATTTTAAAGACAGCGCCATTCCATCTCCCACTGTAAGGATAACTGTATTTAGCGCATCGTTATGTTTAAGTTCGTACAGATACTCGCGCATTCTTGCATGTATTGTTCTGTCTCTTCTGGTTACAGCAAATCTCGACTCTATCACATCTCCATCCTGAAGGACATTGTCAGACACAAGAAGACCACCTTTATTAAGTATCCTCAAGCAATCAGGCAAAAAATTAATATACTGTCCCTTTGCTGCATCCATAAAAATAAAATCATACCCCGGAGAAAGCGTTTTTAAGATTTCTGTCGCATCACCTTCCAGGAGTGTGATTTTATTATCTGGGTCATACTTATTAAAATTGTCTCGGGCAATGGGAATACGCTTTTCAAACTTCTCTATGGTAGTTATCCTGGTATCCGGATTGCTGTAATATCCCATAAGTAGGGCAGAAAAGCCTATGGCACATCCCACCTCAAGGATATTCTTGGGTTTATTCATGGAAAGAAGAAACTTGAGCAGTGCCTGTGTGTCCTTGCGGATAATAGGCACCTCCCCTGCCTTAGCTTCTCTCTCAAGTTCATCCAAAAATTCTGCATTTCCCCTATCAAGTGAATTGATAAAGGCTGTTATTCTATCCTGTTCTATCACTGTCCTGCTTCCTCTGAAGAATCTCCGTTCTCATCTGTCATAGAAGGTGCTGCCATGATACGAATCATCTCCTCGGGTGTCATTGAAGTACTCAGTTCGTATGTACCGGCCGCCTCAAGTTCATGATAATCAGAAAACATCTCCTGCAAAACAAAAAGATTCTTGTCCGTGATAAGTCCTGCGTTTGCCAGTTTCTCTGCAATCTTCTTGCCGGTGTCACTGTCTGTAATAGTTACAGAAACCGTTCTCCCGGTTCCCGAAGATACAGGAACCTGATTAAATATGCGATAGCCGTAATTATATGCTACCTTTGAATACTTGCTGATGAGCATTACAGCTATAACCACAAACACAACTTTTACAGCTGTGTCCAGTATGCTCAACACTACTTTTCTGGCATTCATTTTCAGATCTCCAAACCGCAAATCAGAAGTTAGTATCCATTATGATCGGCATGATCATAGGTCTTCTCTTTGTCTTTTTCCAAATATAATCACTAAGAGTATCTTTCACTATGCTCTTAAGCTTGCCCCAGTCAGTGATACCTTTATCCAGTGCCTCGGTTACCTCATCAAGCACAAGGTCTGTAGCATCATCGATAAGCTTGTCTGACTCTCTTACGTAAACAAATCCTCTGGAAACAATACTTGGCCCTGATACAAGCTGGTTGCTGCCCTTTTCAAGTCCAAATACAACTATTACAATACCATCTTCTGCCAGATGTTGTCTATCTCTTAGGACGACATTTCCAACGTCTCCTACTCCAAGTCCGTCAACAAGGATAGCCCCTACAGGCACTTTTCCTTTAACTTTGGCACTTTCTTCATCCATCTCCAGAATTTCCCCGGAGTGAAGAATGAATATATTTTCCTTGGCTATTCCAAGGTCACCTGCAATCTTGGCCTGAGCCTTGAGATGTCTGTACTCACCGTGGACAGGGACAGAATATTTAGGCTTAACAAGTGTATAGATAAGCTTAATGTCCTCCTGACAGGCATGTCCTGACACATGTACATCCTGGAAGATGACATCTGCGCCCTTAAGCTGAAGCTCATTTATGATGTTTGTGACAGCCTTCTCATTACCGGGTATCGGATGTGATGAAAAGATTACCGTATCGCCGGGGCCAATTGAAATTTTTCTGTGCTGTCCGTTTGCCATTCTGCTAAGGGCAGCCATGCTCTCTCCCTGGCTTCCCGTAGTAATTATAACAGTCTTGTTTTCAGGATAATTCTTTATATTATCGATATCTACAAGGGTGTTATCGGGTATCTTTATACATTCAAGTTTCTGCGCAATATCAATAATGCTGACCATGCTGCGGCCTTCCACCACAACTTTTCTGCCGCATTTGTGGGCAGTGTTGATGATCTGCTGAACTCTGTCAACATTTGACGCAAAGGTTGCGACTATGATCCTGTTGTTTTCATGTTCCTCAAAAAGAGAATCAAGAGCTCGTCCAACTGTCTTTTCAGACGCCGTAAATCCGGGTCTCTCAGCATTTGTAGAATCACACATAAGCGCCAAAACGCCTTTTTTACCAATCTCAGCAAAACGCTGAAGATCTATGGGATCTCCAAAGACAGGTGTGTAATCAACTTTAAAGTCTCCGGTATGAACAACAATTCCTGCAGGCGAATAAATTGCCAGTGCAGCTGCGTCAACGATAGAATGGTTGGTCCTTATAAATTCCACTCTGAACTGACCAAGGTTGATGGACTGTCCGAACTTAACCACCTTTCTTCTGGTTGTTTTTAACAGATTATGTTCCTCAAGCTTGTGCTCAATTATACCCATTGTAAGTCTTGTAGCATAAACAGGAACATTCAGTTCATGCAGAACATAGGGAAGTGCACCTATATGGTCCTCATGACCGTGAGTGATGACAAAGCCCTTTACCTTGTCGATATTGTCCTGAAGATATGTTATATCGGGAATTACCAGGTCAATACCCAGCATCTCGTCTTCAGGGAAAGACAGACCGCAGTCCACCACAATAATACTGTCTTCATATCTGAAGGCAGTGATATTCATTCCAATCTGCTCAAGACCTCCCAATGGAATAATCTGCAGCTTGGATGCATTTTCAATTTTCTTTTTACTCAAATTATTTCCTCCATAATAGTCTTACGGACATATAGAAAAAGTATCTGTAAAGCTTATGTGCAGGCACATACAGCCCCAACCTGTATATACCAAACGCACTTATTCAGATATCAAGGTCTATATCATCCTCTTTTAACAGCTTGCGAAAAACACCTGCAACAGCTTCCAGTTCCAGGTCATCATCCACAATCACATAAACTGCTTCTTCATCTTTGATATCGGAATCATCACGCAAAATAAGCGCTTCTCCGTCACCATCTTCTTCATCTGTAACGAGAAGGTAAGTCTTGGCACCTATTACAGTCTGTTCAAGACAGTAAAACTCAACTTCCTCTTCTCCGTCAGGACTAAAAACTATTTTTTCCAAATTTGTACTCCATTTTCTGATATTTCAGGTTTTATCCTTATTGTTGTCCAGATAGTCCTGAAGGATTATCTGTGCTGCTATCATATCAACATATTCCTTGCGGTCACGCCCTTTAATGCCAGCTTCATCCATTATCTCGTCAGCCTCAACCGTAGTAAGGCGCTCATCCCACATTACAACAGGTACTCCCGTACGTCTTTCGATTTTATCCTTAAATTCCAGGCACAACTGTGAGCGCTCAGATGGGGTCTGATCCATGTTGAGGGGAAGTCCTAAAACTATTTTCTCCACCCCAAATTCCTGAATGAGCTCCTCAATGCGCGCTAAAGTTCTTCTTAGTTTATTTTCCTCTTTTCTACGGATAATCTCTCTGGCCTGAGCAGTAAGCAAAAGCTCGTCGGAGAGAGCCACTCCCACTGTCTTTGATCCGTAGTCCAGGCCCATAATTCGCATGCTGTACTCCATATTATTGATATACGGGATGCTCCGCTGCGCTCTCACCCCTCTATATCACTCACTTGCGTGACCAGTTATTGCTCTTAATATACTCTGTGAGCATTTCCTCTACCAATTCATCACGTTCCACCTTCATGATAAGGCTTCTTGCGCCCTGATGGCTGGTAATATAAGTCGGGTCTCCGGACATGATATATCCGACAATCTGATTGACCGGATTGTACCCTTTCTCCAAAAGTGCATCATATACCACAGAAAGAACCTTTTTTACTCCGGTCTCTGAATCCACTTCAACTTTAAAGTATTGTGTGTTTCCTAAATTCTGATCTGCCATAGTATCTTTCTCCAATCTTTATTATTGTTAAAAGTGCTACAAATCACTTATCAAAATAACGTTTTTTATGCCGATATATGTTAATTTTACACTACTCATTTCAAATAAGCAATGTATCTGAATTCAGAAAGCCTTTGATCTGTTCGGTGGTTATTTGCCCTGATACAGCATTTTTAAAGCGTTCGTCTTCCTCACAAACAGCAATTCTGACATATCTGTCAGTGTGGCCGATCATATAATTCTTGCCCTTGATCTCCTCCATATCCTCCCAGAGAATATCGACTTTTTCACCGATAAATAAATTACGGTAAATTTCTGACTGCTTCTTTGTAAGTGCTATGAGCACCTCACTTCGAAGAGTCTTTTCCCTGTCTGTGAGCTGTTCCTTCATTCCCGCTGCAACTGTGCCTTTTCGTGGAGAATACTTGAACACATGCATCTCATAAAAACTTATGTCCTCGACAAATTTACGGCACTCTTCAAACTCCTCCTCGGTTTCTCCCGGGAAGCCCACTATTACATCAGTGGTTATGGCCGGTCTGTCAAACGCTTCTCGTAAAAGCCGTACACTTTCTCTGAACTCATCAGCTGTATAATGTCTGTTCATGCGCTTTAGAACAGAGTCACAGCCACTTTGCAGTGAAAGATGAAAGTGCGGACAGAGTTTATCTATTGCCGCAAGCCTTCTGGTATTCTCAGGAGTAATTATCCTGGGTTCCAAAGATCCCAGTCTTATTCTTTCAATTCCGGACAGCTCCCCGATGCTCTCGACAAGATCAATCAAGGAAGCTCTGCTTTTGTCAACACCGTATGAACTGATATGAATGCCGGTAAGAACCACTTCTTTGCAACCCTTAACAATAAGCCCCTTTATTTCTTCAAGGATCTCCTTCTGATCTCTGCTGCGCACCCTTCCTCTGGCATATGGTATAACGCAGTAAGAGCAGAACTGATTGCACCCATCCTGTATCTTGATGTATGCCCTTGTGTGCTCAGGAAGGTCTGAAAGCATCATTTCTTCAAAGACATCAGTCTTGTTGATATCAATAACAGAACTTCCGCCCAGGGTTTTATCATTATCGCTTCTCGCCATGATAAATGTATTTAGTATTTCAACAATCTCAGACTTTTTATTGTTTCCTACAGCCAGATCTATGCACTCGTCCTTTTTTACTCCTTCTATTCCGGTTTCAACATAGCAGCCGACAGCAACAACTATCGCCTCCGGATTCTCTTTTTTGGCTTTATGAAGCATCTGTCTGGACTTTCTGTCAGCAATGTTGGTAACTGTACAGGTGTTGATTATGTAGATGTCTGCTTTTTCATTGAATGGAACGATCTCTGCGCCGGCTTCCTTAAGCTTTTGTCCCATTACATCCATTTCATAGCTATTTACTTTACACCCAAGGTTGTGCATAGCAACCTTATAACCCCTAACGCTATTTTGCATATTGTTCATCATATTTACTAATCTTTCTAAATAATATAAAAAACTCGTTATCTTTTCATTGCCAAGTCATTGACTTTTGCCTTTTAGACAGTTACTATTAATTAAAAGAAGGAGGTATTTGCTCAATGAAGACCGTTAAAATTTCTCTTAATTCAATCGATAAGGTAAAATCTTTCGTAAACGATATTACGAAGTTCGATTATGACTTCGACCTTGTTTCAGGAAGATACGTTATCGATGCTAAGTCTATCATGGGTATTTTTTCATTGGATCTTTCAAAGCCAATCGATCTCAACATCCATGCTGAAGACGGCGCAGATGAGGTTCTCGATGTTCTGAAGCCTTACATGATCTGATCTTAAATGGTCAGATCCATCCAAATGATTATTATAGACCATCTTAAACCAATAGATTTAAGATGGTCTTTTTACATGCACAATTATTTCTCAATCTCTATGATCTCATCAGTATCAAGTGCAGTCTGAACAAGTTCATCTATCTTTTCAAGCAAATTCTCTTCATGTTTTCTGATTATATCTGCTCTCGGCTTTGTTACAGGATGCTTTGCTACAAAAATAGTACAGCAATCCTCATACGGAAGAATTGATGTTTCATAAGCATCAATCTTCACTGATATATCTACGATGTCCTGCTTGTCAAATGCTATAAGCGGCCTGTAAACCGGCATATCCGTAACAACTTCACCTGTGCACATCAGACTCTGCATAGTCTGTGAAGCCACCTGTCCAATACTTTCGCCGGTAATAAGTCCCATGCATCCGTTATCCGCCGCAATCTTATCGGCAATTCTCATCATATATCTGCGCATGATGATCGTAAGTTCATCATGTGGACATTTCTCATAGATGTACATCTGGATATCCGTAAAGTTTATAACATGAAGCCTTACCTTTCCGGTAAATCTTGCAATTACTCCCGCCAGATCCACAACCTTCTGCTTAGCCTTCTCGCTGGTATATGGCGGAGCATTGAAATAAACGGCTTCTATATCAACACCTCTTTTTGCCACCATGTATCCGGCCACCGGAGAGTCAATTCCTCCTGACAAAAGAAGCATTGCCTTTCCTGCAGTACCGATTGGCATTCCGCCCGGTCCCGGAATGACCTCGGAAAAGATATTCAGTTTTTCTCTTATCTCAACGTTAAGAAGAATCTCAGGATCATGAACGTCAACCTTCATTTCCTTGTAGGCATCAAGAATCCTTGCGCCCAGTTCGGCAGCCATCTCCATTGAATCCAACGGATAGCGCTTATCAACCCTGCGCACCTTAACCTTAAAGGTCTTGTTCTTATCAGGATATACGCCGTCAATAAAATCCAAAACTGCCTTTGTCACACCATCAAGATCCGGAAGCCTGTTTTCTCCGTCTCTTTTTATGGTAACGGCAGGACAGATGCCTGTTACACCAAATACAGTTTTTAACTGATCCACAGTTTCATTGAAGTCAAAGTTTTCCGCTTCAATATACACTCTTCCGGCAACTTTGGATATCTCAAAGCTTCCGTCGCACTTAGACAGAACGCGTTTTATCTGCCTTACAAGAGCATCTTCAAACACATATCTGTTCTTACCCTTAACTCCGATTTCTGCGTATTTGATAATAAAAGCATGGTACTGCATAATTAGTCCTTCCTAATCTTTTTTGATCTGTGTCGTCTATATTAGTGTCGGTAAAACTTTCTCATGGTCCCTACCTGAGAGCAGAGTGTATCAAGGAAATAATCAATTTCCTCTTTTGTGGTCAGCATCGACAGACTTATCCTGATTGTGGATTCCAAGAGGCTCTTATCAAGTCCGATTGCCTGTAATGTATCGGAAATATGCGGATTGTTGGAAGTGCAGGCACTACCGGCCGACACATATATTCCTTTACTGCTGAGCATGTTAAGAACAGTCTCGGCTGCAAGCCCTTTTATGGAAAGAGATACAATATGAGGCGCTCCCTTTTCGCACTCCGGCCCGTTTATCCTTATGTCCGTCAACCTCTCCTTGAGAGATGAAACAAGGTATTTCTTAAGCTCATACATCTCTTTGATATGAGCATCAAAATTCTCGTAACATTTCTCTGCCGCAAGAGCCATGCCTGCAATACCCGGCACATTCTCTGTTCCTGATCTCATGCCCTTTTGCTGACCTCCGCCATAGCAGATAGGCGTAATCTTCGTACCTTTTCTGATATAAAGAAAGCCAACACCCTTAGGCCCATGAATCTTATGGCTGCTGACGGACAAAAGATCTATGTTCATTGTCCTTGGTCTGATCAATACTTTTCCATACGCCTGAACAGCATCCACATGAAAAACAATGTCTTTGTTGATGCTCTTTATAAGCTTGCCTGCTTCCTCTATAGGCTCTATGGCTCCTATTTCATTATTTACAAACATCATGGATACAAGGATCGTATCTTCTCTGATGGCAGACTTAAGTGTATCGATATCCACAACGCCATCATTTCCAACCGGAAGATATGTTACTTCAAAGCCTTCGTTCTCAAGATGCATGGTAGCTTCCAGGATGGCAGGATGTTCGATAGCAGTTGTTATAATATGTTTACCACGCCATGCATTTGCTTTGGCAACTCCCAGAATAGACATATTGTCCGATTCAGTTCCTCCGGAAGTAAAAATGATCTCCTGCGGATCCACCTTAAGCGTGGAACTTATGATATCCCTTGCCATGGCAAGTCTGTTTGCGGATATCACTCCCATATGATGCACGCTGGATGCATTTCCATATTCTGTTGTCATTACCTTTGCAACAAGTTCTGCTACTTCATCAAAAGCCCTTGTTGTAGCTGAATTATCTAAATATGCTTCCATTTAACTCTCCAAGTGATACATCAGCCATGATATTATTGTGAAACCGGCTGTCTCTGTTCGTAGTATTCTCTTTCCCAATGTAATCGGTTTTATGTCATTTTCCCGGCACAAAGCTATCTCTTCTTCAGAGAATCCCCCTTCGGGTCCTATAAAAACAGCAATGTTATGTCCCGGTTTAATATTATCGATTATCTCTTTCGTAGCCTCAATTCCTTTGGCATTTTCATAGGGAATCAGCTTAACTTCCATGCCTAAGGCAAAATCTATTGCCTGCTTCATTGTCATCGGCATAGCAACTTCAGGTATTATAGCACGCTTACTCTGCTTTGCTGCAGCCTCAGCAATAGCCTGCCATCTCTTTTGCTTGGACAAAGCCTTTTTTTCATCCAGCTTTACCACGCATCTTTTTGTGGACATGGGGATTATCTCATAAGCCCCCAGTTCTACAGCCTTCTGAATGATTAGTTCCATCTTGTCTACCTTGGGAAGAGCCTGGAACAAATATATCTTTGAAGGCAGTTCGTTGCCTGCTTCTTCTATAAAGCACAGATTTCCGATAACAGAAGAGTCTGTTATTTCTTCTATCTCATAAAAGATTTCCTTCCCGCTGTCATCATCCCTTATGCTGACTGAAAACTGTTCACCAATATGCATCCTAAGTACATTGGCGATGTGATTGAAATCTCCGCCTGTTATCTCAACTTTTTTAAAATCAGGTGTTATTTGTGAGCTATCAACAAAAAAATGATACATCAGTTTTTCCTCGAAGTAATCGAAACCCAATCACCCTGATGGTGAATCTCAAGTATTTCAAGCCCGGCATCAAGATGCGCCTTTTTTACCTCTTCTTCCTTGGTGTTTATAATACCAGATGTTATATAAACTCCTCCGGACTTAAGCTGATTTAATATTACAGGTGTAAGCGGTACTAAGACGTTTGCAAGGATATTTGCCACTACAATATCATACTTGTTATATCCCACTTTATCCTGTATTTCTTTATCATCAATAATATTGCCTATCATCATATCGAACTTGTCAGATGGAATATTATTATTCTCCATGTTCTCTTTTACCGCCGGAACAGCGCACTTATCAAGGTCAGTACCCACAGCATGCTTTGCTCCGAACATAAGGGCAAGAATTGAAAGAACACCGCTGCCTGTTCCTACATCCAAAAGCTCCGTATCGGAAGTTACATATTTTTTGAGCATTCTGATGCAAAGCTGTGTGGTCTCATGCATTCCGGTTCCAAAGGCTGTACCAGGATCTATGTGAAGAACCATTTCAGCTTTCTTTATATCCTCGTCACTCTCTTTTTCCCAGGATGGGATAACAAGTATATCATCAATGTAGAACTTGTGGAAATACTGTTTCCAGTTGTTGATCCAGTCTATATCCTCAGTTACATCAATAGAGATCGTACCATCTCCAATATCAGAAAAACTCCTGAGTTCATCAAGTTTTTCTTTGATCGCCTCTTTCATCTGTTCAGGGGTTCTCTTCTCCTTAACATACTCACCCTCGTCGTTTGCAACTTCCACAGTAAGCATATTATCATCATCTATTTCCACAAAGAAGTTAAGATAAGCAACTCCGCTCTCAATCCCGTTCTCTTTTTCCTCAGGCTCAAGCTCAGGTGCATCAATAAACATTTGCTCCTTATCTGCGGCAGAAAGAGGTGCATTATCTTCTATCTGTGCTCCCTCAAGACCGATATCCTCCAGATAGCTGATAATGATATCCTCAGACTCTTCATTTGTACGAACTCTAAATCTCATCCACTTCATATCTTGTACCCCGTATAAAAATATCCATTCATTAGTATACAATAAATCCAGCTATGGAAGTATAGCATAATGCAAGGTCTTTGTATATATTCGCCGCTGTTGAATTTACAAAAATACGCAGTTCTTGGACGAGTAGGATGATTTACAAAATAAAAAAATCGCGGGGTGCTGACTGTTTTGAACAACGCTGAAAGGAAGCACCCCCACGATTTTGAATTTTAGTAAATCACCACGGAGACGAAAACAAGTATTTCTGTAAATCAACTGCCGCGAATTTAAATATATTACTTGAAGAAGCCTTTCTTCTTTTTGCCGCCGCCATCATTTGGTCCCTTATTACCGCCACCCAGTACTCTGTCAGCAGCTCCTAAAGAATCTCCGGTCTTCTCATCAAACTCCTTAAGCAGATCCTTGGCATCCTTGGAAAGCTTCTCAGGAATCTGAACAACAAGTGTCACATAGTGATCACCTCTGGTATCTTTATCTCTCAGAGAAGGAACACCTTTACCGCGAAGTCTGACTCTTGTATCAGTCTGTGTTCCGGCCTTGACATCATATGCTACTTTTCCGTCTACAGTATCTATAATGACTGTTCCGCCTAAAGCTGCTATAGCAAATGACATCGGAACAACTGAATAGATATCATAGCCCTCTCGCTGGAAGATAGGATGATCTGAAACTATAACCTCTACCAAAAGGTCTCCTCTTGGTCCGCCGTTAGTTCCCGGTTCACCCTTATCACGTATTCTTACGCTCTGCCCATTATCAATTCCTGCAGGAATTGTAACTTTAATCTTCTTCCTGCTGGCAATATATCCTGTTCCGTGGCAGTCTGCGCACTTTTCCTTGATAACCTTACCTGTTCCGCCACATTCAGGACAAGTCTGAACATTACGAACAGTACCAAAGAATGACTGCTGAGTATAAACAATCTGACCTTTTCCGCCGCACTTGGTACAAGTCTGCGCTGAAGTTCCGGGCTTGGCTCCTGTTCCATGGCAGGTTGGGCATGGATCTTTTATCGTAAGTTCAAGTTCTTTCTCACAGCCAAATACAGCCTCGAGGAACGTAATTCTTACACTGGCTCTGATATTAGCTCCCTTTGAAGGGCCAGATCTTGCACCACCTCTGGATCTTCCGCCTCCAAAGAAATCTCCGAAAATGTCTCCGAAAATATCTCCGAAGTCAGCACCATTAAAGTCAAAGCCGCCAAATCCACCGGCGCCTCCATCGAATGCAGCATGGCCAAACTGATCATACTGTCTCTTCTTCTCAGGGTCGCTAAGAACTGCGTAAGCTTCTGAAGCCTCTTTGAACTTATCAGCTGCATTCTGATCCCCGGGATTCATATCCGGATGATATTTCTTAGCTAAAGCTCTGTATGCTTTTTTTATTTCTTCCTCAGTGGCGCTTTTGCTTACACCAAGGACCTCATAGTAGTCGCGTTTCTGTTCTGCCATAGATATTCCTCATGTTCTCCGTGATATACGCCTTGCTCCGCTATCGCTCCCGCAACGCTACAGACATTCAGAAATCGATCCGCTCATTCTTCGCGTATCTTTTTTCCTCATGTCTGTTCGGTCTTCATGGTCATAGGCTGCATTGTGTAAACACAGCAGCCTATGACTTTGAATCCCTATATCACTCATTAAACTTCTCTGTAATCACCGTCAACAACGTTATCGTCATTTGATGAAGAACTCTGAGATGCTCCGCTCATGTCAGGACCTGCGCCTGCTCCCATATCAGGGCCTGCACCTGCTGCTCCCTGTGCATTCTCATACATCTTAGCAAAGAGTGCCTGTGCATCATTCATAAGCTTTTCTTTCTGGCTCTTAAGAGAATCGATCTCAGAGTCTGAAAGTTCCTTATCCTTGGTCTGCTCAAGAAGATCCTTGAGTGCCTTGATATCGTCTTCTACAGTCTGCTTCTGAGAAGCATCGATCTTGTCGCCAACATCCTGGAGAGCTTTCTCTGTCTGGAATACGAATGCATCTGCATCGTTGCGGGCATCAATTCCCTCTTTACGCTTCTTATCCTGAGCCTCATACTCCTGAGCCTCTTTAACAGCCTTATCGATATCCTCATCAGACATATTTGAACCTGCTGTGATTGTGATATGCTGCTCTTTTCCTGTTCCAAGATCCTTAGCTGATACATTAACGATACCGTTGGCATCGATATCAAATGTAACCTCGATCTGAGGAACACCTCTCATTGCTGGAGGGATTCCATCAAGTCTGAACTGTCCAAGTGACTTGTTATCTTTAGCAAACTGTCTCTCACCCTGAAGGACATTGATATCTACTGCTGTCTGGTTATCAGCTGCAGTTGAGAATACCTGGCTCTTCTTGGTAGGAATTGTTGTATTACGCTCGATAAGTCTTGTAGCAACACCACCCATTGTCTCAATTGAAAGTGAAAGAGGTGTTACATCAAGAAGGAGGATGTCACCTGCGCCGGCATCGCCTGCAAGCTTACCCCCCTGAATACCGGCACCGATAGCTACGCATTCATCAGGGTTAAGGCTCTTTGAAGGCTCATGTCCTGTAAGCTGTTTAACCTTCTCTACTACACAAGGAACACGTGTTGATCCACCAACAAGGAGAACCTTTCCGATATCTGAATATGTAAGTCCTGCATCCTTCATTGCGTTCTGAACAGGAATTGCTGTTCTCTCAACAAGGTCATGGATAAGCTCTTCGAACTTTGCTCTTGTAAGATCTACATCGAAGTGCTTAGGGCCATCTGCGCCTGCTGAAATGAAAGGAAGGTTGATATTTGTTGTTGTGGAAGATGAAAGTTCCTTCTTAGCCTTCTCTGCAGCCTCTTTAAGTCTCTGCATAGCCATCTTATCGCCTGAAAGATCAACGCCTTCCTTATTCTTGAAGTCCTGAACCATCCAATTAATGATTGCCTGGTCGAAGTCATCACCACCAAGGTGTGTATCACCGTTTGTTGAAAGAACTTCGATTACGCCATCACCGATATCGATGATTGATACATCGAATGTACCACCACCAAGGTCATAAACCATGATCTTCTGCTCTTTCTCATTGTCAAGACCATATGCAAGAGCTGCAGCTGTAGGCTCGTTGATGATTCTCTTAACCTCGAGACCTGCAATCTTACCTGCATCCTTAGTTGCCTGACGCTGAGCATCGTTAAAGTAAGCAGGAACTGTGATAACTGCCTCTGTAACCTTCTCGCCCAGATACTGCTCTGCATCTGCCTTAAGCTTCTGAAGGATCATAGCAGAAATCTGCTGAGGTGAATACTTCTTGCCGTTGATTGTACGGCCGTGATCTGTACCCATATCCCTCTTGATTGATGAAATTGTGTTGTCAGCATTTGTAACCGCCTGACGCTTAGCAGGCTCGCCGACGATTCTCTCACCGTTCTTGGTGAAAGCAACGATTGAAGGTGTTGTTCTTGCGCCTTCTGCGTTAGCGATAACAGTGGGCTTACCACCTTCCATAACTGCTACGCAGCTATTAGTTGTACCAAGGTCGATACCAATAATCTTACTCATTTTGTTTTCCTCCGTTTATCTGTTATTACTGTAATCTACTCTATTACTATATGGATTGCTGCGAATAAAAAAGCAATCTCACTGTGAAACAGCAACCATGCTATGTCTAAGCACGTTGTCGTGGAACATATATCCCTTTTGAAGTTCCTGTGCAACTATTCCTGATTCGTATTCCTTACTCTCAACCTGCATTACTGCGTTGTGAAGATTAGGATCGAACTCTTTTCCCACAGCTTCAATCGGGGTTACTCCAAGATCCTCAACTTCTTTTAAAAGCTGTTTGTAAATCTTGTTCATGCCGTCTGCAAAAGCTCCGTCCTTTTCAGCTTCCGGAACTGCTGCAAGTCCTCTTTCAAAATTGTCTATAACAGGAAGAAGTTTTGCTAAAACATTGCTCTGGCCCTGTTCAAACATCTGAGCCTTTTCCTTTTCTGTTCTCTTCCTGAAGTTCTCGAACTCAGCCATCTGTCTCATTACTCTGTCGTTGAGTTCGTCAACTTTTTCTTTAAGGGGATCTTTCTTGTCTTTCTTGCCGAAAATTCCCTTTTTCTTAGGAGCTTCTTCTCCTTCTGCAGGAGCTTCACTGTCGGAAGTCTCTGCATTCTCAGAAGCAGCATTTTCTTCCTCAGCCTTCTCCTTTGCTTTTTCATCAGCTTTTTCGCCCTCGGTCTGCTCCTGCTCCTTAGCTTTATCGGCAGCCTCCTGCTCAAGCTCTTCCATTATGTTCTCAAGGACCTCTTTGTCCTTCTCACTGACTTTCTTTTTTTCCTTGTTTGTACTACTCAAAACTATTGCCTCCTAATTGGAAATTACATATATATCAAGCCTGCGTATCAAAACGCGCTAATTCTTCTTGTAAAGATCATCAAGCGCATGCCTCATATTCTTCAGAGTACTGATTACCTTGTCATAATCCATTCTCTTGGGTCCTATGATGCCTACCGTACCCTTCATTCCGTCGCCAAGCTCGTAAGTTGCTGTTACAACGCTGCAATCCTTCATGGCCTGGACAGGTGTCTCATTGCCGATATAGACCTGAATTCCTGTCTCCTCTCCATCTGCTGAAAGTGTATCCTCAACTATGCTGGAAAGATCTTTTGTGTCCTCAAAGGTACTGATCAGCTCGCTTGCCTTGGCAGAATCTGTAAGCTCCGGGTACTTGAAAATATTCATTGTACCACTGGTATAAATCTGCAGATCATCGTCTGCCGTAATAGACTCTGCTGCCGCATCTATCACATTCCCTATGATTTCGCTGTGGATGCCTGCCTCCTGCTTGACCGCTGCAATAAGTCCAAGATTGATATCTTCAACTGCAAGACCGTCAAGTCTGGTATTCATCAGAATATTAAGTTTAAGCATCGTAGCGTCATCCAGAACTTCTTCCACAGGGATTATTTTATTCTTGATAACGTTTCCTTCTATAACTATAGTTGCCAGAAGATGTTCATCATCAACCTTGGATATCTGAATGAACTTAAGCTTGTTCTTCCGAAGCTGCGGAGCAGAGATCATGGTTGCATAATTGGTATCAACTGCCAGTGTCTTGGCAACCTGCTTGAGAAGGTTCTCAAGTTTCTCCTCCTTGTCAAGGAGCATCTCCTTCATGTTCTCAAGCTTCTCTTCCTTGTCCCTTAGCATCTCATCAACATATACCCTGTATCCCTGATCTGAAGGAATACGTCCTGCTGATGTATGTGGCTGGATAATTAGCCCCATCTCTTCAAGATCTGCCATTTCATTTCTGATAGTGGCGGAACTAAGGTTAATTTCCGGATCCTTGGAAATCGTACGACTTCCTACAGGTTCTCCCGTTTCCAGATAATTCTTAACTATAGCATGAAGAATTTTTCTTTTTCTTTCATCTAATTCCATGTTGCCCTTCCTCTGTATTCACCGGTTTAAATTCATTGGAATGGTACTTTTTTGGAGTGTTAGCACTCGACTGTATCGAGTGCTAACATCTTCTGTATCATAAAATAACACTCATGAATGACCTTGTCAACCATGCAATTGTAAAATATCTATGAAACAATAAAGGAGCCCGCAAATATGCGGGCTCCCGTCGATTATGATTTAAAAGATATTTGGAATCAGCCAAACCATCCAAAGAACTTTCTTATTGTGCCTGATACAGGCTCTGAAGGCTCAGAAACAATTCTTTCATTACCAACCTTCTGATAAGAAGCTACCTTATAATAGTACTTGGTATTGTTCTTTACATAAAGATCAAGGTTAAATGTTAAAGTAGTCTCCCAAAGTTCCTTGTAATTGTCGTCTGTCCCTTCGCTACGGTATAAAATGTAACCGTCTGCGTTAGGATCACCCTTCCAGCTAAGGTTGAAGGAAATGAGTCCCTGACCAAGTCTAAGCCTTGTAGGAGTCTTAGGAAGCGGTCTTCCGACATTAACAGTATCCTCTAATGTCACATCTGAAATAACACTTTGGTCTTCATTATTAATACCAAATATTGTTGTCTTTACAGTTGTGTTCAGATTCTTTGCAGCACTTACCTTAAAGTTCATGGTAAGCACTCTTCCGCTTACACTCTTTGGCCTGTCATTGACAAATGCATATGCGATTCCTGTGCTATCGCCATTGCTGTAGTTTCTGTTGATATCAAACTCGCTAAAATGAAACCCTTCAGATTCACTTACAAGTGTGAGCACTTCCGGATCATATTCTACTGCAATTCTGCCGTCTGTCGCTTTTACCTTATCAAGACTGAGCTTATAGGTTACCTTCTGGTTCTTTCCGGTTCCTGATACAGTAACTGTTGTATGAGCAGGTGCATTATCTGCTGCTAAGGCCTTTGGCGCCGGTGCTGCGACAAAAAGGGCAAGCGCTGTCAATCCGAGAACGAATGCTCTTTTCATATTCTTAATCATCATTCTCTCCTCCTGATACGTCTTCTGCTGGTGCATCAGAAGATGCCTCCCGGCCGGCTTCTGAATTATCTGCACTGCTGTCATTTGCAGCTTCGTCTTCTGATCCCGCTTCAGAGCTTGCTTCTGATGCAGCTTCTGAAGCTTCTGCTGCTGTCTCGTCCTGAGACTTCTTATCTTCTTTAACTTCTTCTGTTGCTTCTTTTACTTCCTCTGTTACTTCTTCAGTAGCAGCATCCTTTTCAGCTTCTACAGCTTCCACTGAGCTCTTTTCTGCTGAAGCATCTTCTGCAGTTTCGTCAGATTCTTTTTTCTCATCATCCTTTACTGCACTCTTTTTATCATCCTTCAAAACGCTCTTCTTATCATCTTTTACAGCCTGCTCTTCATCGGCTCCGGTCTTGCTGTTTGAAGGTCTGCCGACAACAGTAACATTTACCTGAGCTGAAAGGTTGTTGCCCTTCTTATCGGTAGCAAGTGTAGTAACAGTAATAACTGCCGTTCCTTCCTTCTTACCAAGAACAGTTCCGGACTGTGAAACTGCAGCAACATCAGGATCTGAAGACTCCCAAGCTACAGCATCATAGCCTTCTGCAAGCCACTTAGGAGATACAGTAGCCTTGATCTGTGCTGTTCTTCCAACTGTAACTTCAAGTTCCTGCTTATCAACTGTTATATCAGTAACAAACTTAGTATCAGCATGTCCTGTGTTGTTGAAGCGATATACTGAAGCATTTCCTGCATAGTCGAATACTTCTACATAGAATACATCCTCAGGAGCATCAATTGTTACAACAGCATCCTGATCCTTTGTCTCCTGGTTAACAGCATATCTTCCAAGGATAGTGCTCTTATCGTTAGCAATTACAAGTACTGCAGCTGTGTATCTGTTGTCGTATACTGTGATGTCATATTTGCCTTCTGCTGCCTTTGCTGCATCTGCGATAACCGGCTTAGTGTTATCAATAGCCATAGGTGTTGTGAGATACAGGCCCTTACCATCAAGAGTCTTTGGATCTTCTACATTATCGTAATAGCTTGGAACTGCCTCAAGTGTGATCTCTACTTCAGTTCCATCCTCAAGAGGATTGCCCTTGGCATCTGTTCCTGCCCAGTTAAGATCCTGCCACTGAATGTAGTTTTTCCACTGTCCTTCATATACGAAGGAAGCGTAGTTCTCATATTCAACGTTCTCAAAGTATACCTCACCGGTATTCTTATCTGAAATTGTTATGATTACTCTGTTAGCATTTCTGATAAGTGAATAGTACTGTGATCCGAGTACTGTGCCATTCAAAGAACTGATGGCATTTCTGTCCTCAATATACTTTGCATCATCTGCAAACAGGTTTGGAATGAAATAGTTCTCATTTGCTGAACCCATAGGATAAACTGAGAGGAAGTTAGTCTCACTAAGTCCTACATAAGTCTGTCCATCGTAGTTCGGGTCATGTACATACTGCATGAAGTCAAACGGCTCATACATTGAAGAATCCATCCAGCTTCCGTAGAATGCAAGGAAAGGAATTGAAAGATCAACATTACCCTTTGCATAAATGAATCCATCTACATACATACCGTTTTCGAAGCCTGAGAGATAATTTCTGTCGTCTTCTGAAAGGTTTACATTAACATCAATTGTTGTAACGTCATTTACTCTTACAACTGTAAGTCCAAGGTTGGCAACATCTGCTGCTCCCCTTATCTGCTTGCCAAAAAGATATACATCCTTTGTATTAACAACTCCGTCCTTGTTAAGATCGAAGTATTCATCATGCTCGTCAACAATAGGAAGCTCAACTGAGCCGTTCACTGCTGAAAGGAACTGGCTTCTGTCGCTGAGATCTACTGCGCCGTCGTTGTTAAGGTCATAAACAAGTGCTGTATCACTTGCAGAAAGAGATACTGAAGGATTGAGCTGATGAGATGTTCCGTAGAAATACTTAAATCCATCCTGCTCATAGAGCTGTTCTGTTAATACTGAAGAATCAAGAACAAAGAACTGCTCTTTATCTGTAAGGTTGTGGATATCAAATGAGAAGCTGTAATTACCTGATCTTGAAGGATCATCTCCCAGTGTGATCTTAACCTTACCGTCGTTTCCTTCCTTGCCGCCTACAAGAATATAAGCAGGAGATGTTACTGCATTATAAACATTTGCAAGGCCAGCGCCCTGTGATCTTGGTGAATACTCAAGTCCCTCAGGATCATTGTCCTCACGAAGGGGAATAGCTGTACTCATCAAAAGAGTCTGTGCAAGAGTTCTTACAGAGAGACCTTCTTTATTTGCAAGGTCATTCTCGCGGATGTACTGCTCAACAAGCGCACTCTGTCCTGCAATTGAAGGAGCTGCCATGGAAGTACCCGATTCAACACCGTAAGTGCCATTGTTAAGTGTTGAGTAGATGTTTCCACCCGGGGCTGTGATTTCAGGCTTAAGGTCAAGAGTTCCGGGAACACCGTAAGATGAGAATGTGCTCATTGTATATCCGTCAGGAACATCTG
This sequence comes from Butyrivibrio sp., assembly GCA_015056585.1. Lineage (GTDB taxonomy): Bacteria > Bacillota > Clostridia > Lachnospirales > Lachnospiraceae > Butyrivibrio. The sequence goes on from SVFZ01000082.1 coordinate 42,087, forward strand.
TCTTAAGACCAACCTTGGCAGAAACAGTAACTGTACCTTCATATGTTGTCTCTGAAGTCTGCTCAGCACCTGCAAGAATGCTCTGAGCATCAGCTAAGGTAATTGATACACATGGAATCGTTGCTGTACTGTCAGCAAGAAGCATTCCGATTGTACCGGGCTGGTTATTGTAAACAACGCAAGCTACTGCTCCGGCAGCTTCAGCATTCTGGTGCTTTTCAACGAATGTGATAGATCCACGTGATACCATAACGATCTTGCCCTGAACATCAACACCTTCGTAATCATCGGCAAGTCCAAGACCGTCTATAAGTACGAAAGGATACTGTGTTCCGTTGCCGTCTGCTGAAGTATCAAGTGTCTTGAACAGATCTGCATGGCTCTCGCTTCCATCTGAATAGAAGATTTTCTTTCCATCCTCTGTTTCGAAGCAGTTACCTGCAATACCGCTGTTTACTGCACTGGCTACTGTAAGTGCATTACGATATGATCCCGGTGAACCAACTGTATCCTGGTTAACGTCAGCACTTAAGTTAACACCATATGTTGATTCATCAGACCAGCGTCCTGAGTTACCTGCAGAAATAGATACAACTGTGCTTGTTCCCTGAAGCTTATCAAACACATCATTGATATATGTCTCAGAATCTGATGAGTATCCTGCTGCAGATGAGCCAAGACTTAAGTTAACAACATCGCACTTAAGGAGGATCGCGTCCTCAATAGCTGCCATGTAGTCATCACTGTAAGCGCCGCCGCCCTTACCGAATACCTTCATTGTAAGGAGCTGAGCATCAGGAGCGATACCTACTACTCCTGTCTCCTGTCTTGAAAATCCGCTTTCTGCTGCGCTGTTAGGAACATAGTAGTTGGCTGTTGCAATACCTGATACGTGTGTACCATGGTCGCCCTGGTCATCATTGTCGTGAGTTATTTCAAGATCCTTGTCTACATAGTTAAATGCAAAAGGAATCTTTTCATTAAGATAAAGCTGATCAGCAGATACCCCGCCATTTACCTGTGCAACATTAAGATTCGGCAAAACTGAAGCAATTTCCTCTGCCGTAAGAAGATTATAGTCTGATACAGACTTTCCTGCTGCCTGTGCAGTCTCATTCAAATGAGCATCAAAAGCTGCTGCATCGAATGATGGATGGTCTGAATCGATACCTGTATCAATAACAGCTATTCTTGTTCCTGCTCCTGTATAACCGTTAGCCCATGTAGAATAACTGCCTACCATATCTCCGGAAGTAATTGTCATCGGCTCAGCTGTTTCCTGAGGAACATATTTCTGAGCAACATAAACAGCTGCAACTCCGTCGACATTAACGATATTGTCGATGTCCTTATAAGCAACATCAGCAGATACCGCATTTGTGATGATTGAAAGATTATAATTAACATCAAGCTGCTGACCGTCAAGAGCTTCTGCTGAAATCTTTTCAACTGTCTCTTCCTGCTCTGCAATGATATTCTCAGACAGATTCATAGCAGCGCTGTTATCAGCAAGGTTCTCTGTATCGTAACCCTGATCAAGGACACTGTCGCCCTCCATTACGATGATGACACGAGTCTGCTCGTCAGGATCCTTCTCCTCGATCGGGACATCAGTTTCCAGAGCATCTACAGCAGTAACGGGCGCCTCAAGTCCCTCTTCCTGCGGATCTACTTCTTCAAACAAAGGAAGATTTTCTTCTGTTTTCTCTTCTGAAGTTTCCTCAGAGCTCTCTTCAGTTTTTTCTACTGATGCTGTTTCCTTCTCCTCTGACTGTACTTCCTCCTGAAGTTGTTCCGGATGCGTCTCTTTATCAGCCGCATTTTCCTCTTCCGCTTTTTCACTGACTACTTCTGATTTACCGCTCTTATTTTCTGTCTCTTTGACAGATTCATCTGCTTTTTCAGAAACTTTATCTTCAGTTGTTTCCTTGGTAGCTTCAGCAGTTTCTTTTGTTTCAGCTTCTTCTACATTAGCAGAAAGATTTGCAGTACTATCCCCGGCAGTTGCCGCAGCAGTGATTGATGGTGAAAGAGCCAGTGTGGCACTTAAGATCACTGCGAGAGCCTTCGCGGAACCCACATTTCTTTTCATACACTTTTCCCTCCGTAAAATATTTATGATTAAAGGTCTTGCTCACCTTAGATCATCACAGTTTAGCTGATTCCCCAAATTATCAGACAAAACTTACGTCATTTAAAGCGTTGTTTTGTTAGCACTTTTATGTATTAAAGCAAATAGAGTAAAAAAAAGACTAAATTTATGCAAACGCTGTACTCTTAGTTTACGTTTGACATTAATTTTAGTCAAGAAAAAATTAAGAAAATATAAACAGAATATAAAGAAAATATAAAACTCCGGAATCAGCGTATTTACTGAGTTCCGGAGTTCTTAATCACTTGTCATGGCATATCTTTGCGACAATACAAATTGATTATCGCCAGCGATAGCATTTCATCATATTATAAAGCGTAGTTTCCAAGTTCCTTATCATTTACAACAAAGTAAACTGTATTCTCTTCAGGCTTTACGTAGATATCCAGCTTCTTGATATCAGCAGGATTCTTGCCCATATCATACTGACATACATTCTGTGCGTTCTCAATGAGAGTGTCGAATGTAACATTCTTATCAGCATACTGAAGAACAATGTTAGTCTTGATCTCAGCTGTAGCTGCCTTAGCAGGAGCTTTCTTGGCTGCAGGTTTCTTAGCTGCAGGTGCTGTCTTCTTTGCTGCCGGCTTCTTAGCTTCAGCCTTCTTCTCTGTTGTTGCGGCCTTCTTTACAGCAGGTTTCTTTGCTGCTGGAGCTGTTGCTTTCTTTACAGCGGGCTTATTTGCTGCCGGCTTAGATGTTTCCTTAGCAGCAGTTGTTGCTACAGGAGTCTTGATTGCTGCAACAGACTTAGCTGCTTCTGTCTTCTTTGTCTCTGGCATTTGTTTTCTCCTCCTCAAATTGCACTTAAATTGTTCAACTCGTTAAAACAATAAAGTCGTTTACGAAATAGAGTTTACTCCCTTTAAAGCGCATTGTCAACGCATTCCAAAGTAAATTAATACAACCAATCCAAGAATAATGCGGTATACACCGAATACCTTAAAGTCATGCTTGCGTATATAGCCCATCAGGAAGCGTATCACCACGATAGATACAGCAAATGCAACCACTGTGCCAACAAGAAGAATCATAAACTCACTTCCTGTCATGCTTCCATCAAACTTAAGAACCTTAAGAAGGCTTGCTCCAGCCATTACAGGAATCGCAAGGTAGAAAGTGTACTCAGCAGCTACAGTTCTGGCAACTCCGATTAAAAGAGCTCCGACTATCGTAGCGCCCGATCTTGAAGTACCGGGAAATATTGCAGCCAATACCTGGAAGAATCCAATATATAATGCTGTCTTATATGTGATCTCAGATATGGAGTTAACCTTAAACTCTTTTCCCTTTTTAGATGTCTCTATGGCAATAAATGCGATACCAAATACTATAAGTGCGATAGCTACGCATGGCCCGTTGTAAAAGAGCCTGTCAAACACATCATCAAACAAAACACCAATTATAGCAGCCGGAACGCAGGAAATAAGTATTTTTACCCAAAGGAGCCATACGTCTTTTCTGTTAACTCTGTGCTCAGCTCTTGCTTCTTTTGAGAAATCAAAAGGAAATATCTTATCCCAGAAAAGAATCACAACTGCAAGGATCGCTCCCAACTGAATAACTACAAGGAACAGATTCCAGAACTCCTCACTGACATTCATCTTCACAAATTCATCAAGAAGGATCATGTGTCCCGTCGAACTTACAGGAAGCCACTCAGTTATGCCTTCCACAATACCAAACAAAATTGCCTTTAATAAATCTAACATTTTCAAACCTCTTTTCAAAAAATATCTTAAGTATTATAACCTCTGTATACTTCGTTTACAAACTGTTTTAGCCTTACCATAGCCCTTTCAACCTTCTCAGTGTCTATGCAGTAAGCCATTCTGAAAAATCCCGGTGCTCCGAATCCGTCAGTGGGCACAAAGATAAGATCGTAGTTCTTGGCTTTTTTGCAGAACTCGATTGAACTCTCTTCCAGCGCCTTAGGCATAATATAGAAAGTTCCGCCGGGCTTTACAACTGTGAATCCAAGGTCCTTAAGTGTGTCGTAGATAATATTCATGTTTGTTTCATATACAGAAAGATCTGCTGTCATGCCACAGACCTTAGCAACAGCCTGCTGTATGATGGATGGCGGACAGTTATGCCCTGTTCCTCTTGAAATCTGTCCACACATTGGAACGATATAATCCGCTCCCTCGCAGGCAGGATTAACAGCCACATAGCCAATTCTCTCTCCGGGAAGTGACAATGATTTGGAAAAAGAATAGCAGCTGAGCGTGTTGTCATAAAACTTTGAAACATAAGGAGAATCAGCGCCCTTAAATACTATTTCTCTGTATGGCTCATCAGACAACAGGAAAATAGTATGTCCGTATTCAGCAGACTTTTCCTTAAGTATAGTAGAAAGTCTCTCAAGTGTAGCAGTTGAATATGCTACTCCTGAAGGATTATTAGGTGTATTTATGAGAACAGCCATTACATTTGGGTTCAGCATTTCCAGGAATCTGTCAAAATTGATCTGGAAATTTGTTGTATCAGCAGGAACCACAGACAGCTTAACTCCTGCTCCTTTAACATAGGGGCCGTACTCAGGGAAATATGGTGCAAAAGTAATGAGTTCATCTCCGGGCTTAGTAACAGCTCTGAGCGCATGAGAGATAGCGCCTGCTGCCCCTGTTGTCGGGAAAATATGCTCAGGTTTGTAGTTCATTCCAAAGCGCCCATTCAAAGACTTTGCTATTTCCTCTTTATATAAAGGATTACCAAGGCTTGGTGTATAACCGTGAAGCGTCATTGTGTCCTCTTCCTGAAGGAGTCTTATCATTTCATCTGTAAACTCCTTGGGAACTGCAACACTTGGGTTTCCCAGGCTAAAGTCAAAGACATTTTCGTATCCGATCTCTTTTCCCCTTGCTGTAGCATACTCAGACAATTCTCTGATAACCGACTTGGCGCCAAGCATACTCTTATAACTCTCGTTGATCATATCTATCCTCCGGCAAATTCATTTCACTTACATGCTTTAAAGCATTAAATTGACGTTTTCACAAATTATATCACGGATGGCACACTTTACAAACATTATTTTAAGTACGGGTTTCATTCATTGAACTTGCGAAGTTCCGTATAAGCCATAGGCACTGCGATAAGCAGCGCTAAAACATCTGCACATGGCTGTGCAATCTCAACTCCTGTAATTCCAAAAAGCTGTGGAAGGATCAGTATAAGCGGAATAAAGCAGATTCCATTTCTTGCAGATGCAGTGATCGAAGCTTTCACTCCCTTTCCTATCGACTGGAGCATCATATTGCTGATAACGATGGCTCCTGAAAGGGGAAGTGTTATTGCCTGAAACTTAAGCGCAGCAACTCCCACAGTAACAGCAGCCGGGTCCTTTGAGAAAAAGGCTATAATATTCGGTGCGAAGATATAGCAGACCACACCTATGGCAACAAGGAATATTGTTGAATACTTTACGCAAAAATTGAAGCCCTCTTTTACCCTCTTCTTAAGACCTGCTCCGTAGTTAAATGAGCATACGGGCTGATATCCCTGACCGAATCCGATGAGTGCAGATGCCATCATCATCATAACTCTTCCTGCCACGCTCATTCCTGCGATAGCAGCGTCAGAGCCGATGCTTCCTGCCGTATAGTTCAGGATAAGGGTTGAAATAGCTGCCAGTCCCTGTCTGAACAGAGACGGCGCCCCTCCGTTTACAATCTCTTTTATGTAGTGAACATTTATGTGAACATTCGAAAAAGAGAGTTTGATATTCTCTCCCTTCATTGTACCTATCAGGAGAACACAGAAGCTCGTAAACTGTCCCATGACGGTTGCGATTGCCGCGCCCCTTACTCCCATGTGAAATACAAGGATAAGCAGCGGATCAAGAACCATATTCATTAGCGCTCCGCACATAAGGCCAATCATAGCCACATAGGCGCTTCCCTGAAATCTGAGCTGGTTGTTTATAACAAACTGGGCCATCATAAAAGGAGCTCCAAAAAGAATGATCCTCATATACTGCCCTGTAAATTCAAGAGTCATAGAAGTTGCACCGGCTCCGAGGAATCCCGATATGGGTCCTGCAAAAATATTTCCGATCACCGCAAAAACAACTCCAAGGATGAGTGCCATCGCAAAACCTGTTGATGCCATCTCATTTGCCTCTTTGTGGTTGCCCGCTCCCAGCATCCTTGAAAGGTAATTCCCCGAACCGTGACCGCAGAAAAAACCTGTTGCCTGTATCAGCGCCATTACGGTAAATACAAGTCCTACAGCGGCTGTCGCTGAAGTGTTCACCGTCGGATCATCAGACACTCTGGCCACAAAGAATGTATCCGCTGTATTATAGATTGCCGTAACCATCATACTGATTATGGTTGGCACCGCCAAAGTCAAGATCAGTTTTGGCACCGGCGTCTTTGTCATATATTCTCTTCTGTTTTTTGCTGCCATTATTCTATTTCTTCCTTATATCTTTATTTCAGCCCTGCTGCCGCCACTTTTTTCCTTGGTGACTACAATCTGCCTGTCTATCTTACTCTTTAATTCCGCTACATGCGAAATGATGCCGACAAGGCGGTTTCCTTCTGTAAGTCCCGCCAAAGCATTATATGCAAGCTCCAGTGCATCTGAATCCAGCGTTCCAAAGCCCTCATCCACAAACATGGTATCAATCTGTATGCCACCTGCTAAGGACTGTATCTCGTCTGAGAGCCCAAGTGCCAGTGAAAGAGCTGCCATAAAAGACTCGCCACCTGATAACGTTCTGACACTTCGCTGCGTTCCATTGTAGTGGTCGATGACGCCAAGGTCAAGACCGCTCTGTCCTTTATTATTTGCAGCAGTCTCCATGCGCTTTAACTCATACTGGGCATCTGACATTTTCATGAACCTTAAGTTTGCTCTGGCAATGATCCTGTCAAAGTACGTGGTCTGTATATAGGTTTCCAGCATGATCTTCTCTTTTCCGGACAATTTTCCGCTTGCTGTATCCGAAAGAGCAGCCACCATCGATAGCCTTTTTTCTGCCTCCGACAGTTCTTTCTGCTTCTTCTCAATTCCTGCCTTGGCTGTTTCATTCGCCTCTATCCTGGAATTAGCCCCGGTGTATAGTAAATTTTGCTCAGCGCGGGCTGCTTCCAGTTCATTTTTCTTTTCCAGTTCCGGATCAAGGTTCACTGCATCGGATTTATCCATCGTCTCCTGAAGTCCCTTAATTCTGCCCCTTATCTGGTTGACGTGCTCTATATAGGCCTTCATTGCTGAATCTGCTTTGTCAAAAGAGCTCTGGATCTCAGCAGCTTTCTTTTTCAGCTCCAGCATTTTTTCCTCTGCCTGTCTTTGACCCTCAAAAGTAAAGCTGTCCTTAAGAAGTTCCATTTGCCTCTGCAAAGCCTCAAGCGCAGAGGTGTCTCCCGCAAGCTTCTCTTTCATGGCAGCTCCGTTTTCTTTTGTTTTATTAAGTTCATCGGAAAATCCCGGAAGATCCCGCTCTATTTCAGCCTTTCTTTTAAGCCGGCGCTCCTCTTCTTTTATCTGAACCTGCAATCTTTCAATAGAATCACTAACTTTTATAAGCTCATCTTCTATGGTCCCGATCAATTTTTCGAGCTGTGCTTCTCTTCCCTCCTCAGTTCCGGGTGCTTTGGCGTCGGACAAGCCAAGTTTGTTGCACAGTTCATGCACATTCTTGAGATTTGTGTCAAAAGAGCTGCCAAGTTCGCCACATTTCCTACTGGCAGTTTCTGCATTATCCCTTGCTTTATCAGCTTCAGCCTTTGCTTCCTTAAGTTCGGCATCCGTAGGTACTTCCGCAGCCTGACCGGCAGGAGACGGGTGCAGGAGCGATCCGCAGACAGGACATGGCTTTCCCTCTTCAAGGGTAGCTGCCAGTACACCGGCCTGTCCGTCGCGATACAGCTTGAAGAGATGTTCATACCGGGAGTTCTTCTCCCTGTATTTAAGGTCAAGCTCCATGTAGTTTTTTCTTGCCCTGTCCAGATTTCTTTCTTCCTTTTTAAGTAAAGCCGCCTTCTCTTTGATATCCAGAAAGCTCTCTTTCCTGTCACTTAAATTCTTTTCTTCGGAAAGCAGTTTCTCCTTGCCAATACCTACATCCTTGTACAGTTCCAGCTCCTTTTGCAGCTTCTTTTGCATTTCCAGGATTTCCTGTTCCTTAGCTAAAGAGGCACTTATCTCTTTATTTGTGTTTTGAATAGCAGCAGATAGTTTTTTTGCTCCGGCAGATGCTTCATCATATTCCTTGTATCTTGGAAGTTCAGCCTCAATCCTGGCAAACTGCTTTTGATATTCTTCCTTTCCGGCAAGAGCTTTTGTAGCTTCGGTTAACCTTTCATCCAGCTCCTGCTGCCGTAACAGCTCCTTTTTCAGATCATCTTCCGCCTCTTTAAGGTCTGATGCGGCTTTCTCCAGCTGCTTCGCCTTTCCGATATTCTGATTGACCGCCTCCAGCTCTTTTTCCAAAGCTTCTATCTGCCCGGTCGCCTTTTCTCTGATGGCTGTGTCCTCCGAAATAAGCTTATCTATTAACTCAAGGACGTCCTCCACAAAAAGCTCACCGGATTTGGCCTTGTCAGCCTCAATGATCAGCGGATTTGTCTCACTGCACTTTATTCCGGAAATGTACTGATTGGCACTTTTTTTGGCATCCTCACACAGTCCATAGCTCTTTCTCCGCTCTTCTTCAAGTCTTGATTGCAAAATCTGAAAATACTGTGTTCTGAACAGTTTTCTGAATATTTCCTGCCTTTCCTTGGTATCAGCCAGGAGCAGTTTTTGAAAATCACCCTGTGCAAGCATTGCAATCTGCGAAAACTGATCTCTGTCAATACCAAGAAGCTCCACCACTGCATTATTGACGTCCCTTACCTTAGTTATAACCTTCCCATCGGGCATGTGCAGCTCAGCATTTGGAAGCTCTTTTTTCTCACCGTCTCCACGCTTTGCAGGACGCATATATTCCGGATTTCGCTTTATATAGTACTCCTTGCCCGCATGGAAAAAAGTAAGTTCCACAAAGGTGGGAGTTTCCGGCGCAGCGTACTTTGATCGCAGCATTGAAGCTTCCCTGCTGCCTCCGCTTGCCTCTCCATACAGTGCAAAGCAGATTGCATCAAAAATAGTGGTCTTTCCTGCTCCGGTATCTCCGGTTATCAGGTAAAGCCCCTTTTCCCCAAAATCACCCATATTTAAGCTTATTTCTCCGGCATACGGGCCGAAGCCTGACATCGTTATTTTTATTGGTCTCATATGTATTCCATCCCCGGATTTGGTGCTTTTTAAATCACTGCTTCAAAATTATTCGGATCAGAGGTTTTTAGTTCCAGATATTTTCGATGAGCCCCTGCACCAGCTCTTTTTGCTCATCGCTCATCTTCCGGTTGTTTTGCATCTCATAAAATTCTTCAAACAATTCAATCGGAGACTTTCTGTCAACATCCACAGCCGTATCCACAATTTTGTTTTCCCTGGTGCGCTTGTTGTCATAGGTAAGCCTCATAAGATTCGGGTAAATTATACGAAGCTTGCTTATCGCATCCGGTATATCTTCCTCATCAGTTAATACCGCATGTATGTAATCTTCCGTGTTTGTGCCCTCGTAGGATTTTTTATCTGTAAGTTCCTCATAGGTTCCCTTTATCTGCCTCATATCCTTCATGGGCACAAGGGGAATCTTTTCTATTTCTACTTTACCTTTCTCTTTGAGCTCGATGACTGTCACCGACTTGTGATGATCTTTTTCGGAAAAAGAGTATTTGAGAGGCGTTCCGCTGTATCTTACAGTCTCTCTGTAAACGAACTGAGGCCCGTGGATATGTCCCAATGCCACATAATCAAAGTCGTCAAAAGCAGATGCATCAACATTATCAAGACCACCTATTGTTATCTCCTCAGACTCACAGCGGCTTGCACCTGTTACAAACTGATGCGCTATCAGAATGTTCCGCTTTGACCTGTCAATTTCAGCTCCGTTTTCCAACGCCACTCTCACTGCATCCGTGTAATCCTGAATATCCGCATCAGGATAAAAAGCACGCACATGAGCAGGCTTCACAAACGGAAGCATATATATATTCACATCTCCGCAGTCTTTTGAGTATTCATCAGAAAACAAATAACGGGAAAGCTCCCCTCGATAGACAGGAGACAAGTGGATTCCGGCCATATCGACGATTCTGGAATGCTCCGCAAAACGCACTGCCGAATCATGGTTTCCGCTTATGGCATAGACCTGAAGGTGCCTTTCTGCCAGCAGGTTCAAGAATTCATCCCACAGTTCCACCGCCTCCTCGGAAGGCACTGACTTATCGTAAATATCGCCTGCGATTATCACGCCCTCAGGCTTTATTTCATCTATCATATTTATGATCTTTAAAAGGATATATTTTTGATCCTCTATCATGGAAAACTCGTTGACTCTTTTCCCAAGATGAAGGTCAGATAAATGAATCAGCTTCATGAATTTCCCCCATCAAAACAAAACTACTAAGCTCTATTCTACACTGATACCCCATGAGTTTGCTACACCATTCTTCTTATGCTATGATATTCAGGGTTTGTTTGACCCTTAGATAATGTTCTTATGGATCCGAACAAGTTTTGGACCTCTGAGATATTATTCATAAAATCAATTTTACAATGGAGGAAATTATGAAAAACAACACTAAAAAAATCGTGATCGGAGTCGTATGTCTCGTTGTTCTTGTGGCTCTTTTTGCAGTTATCTGGACAAAGTTCGGTGCAAAGCCCACAGCAGGAGACAAGCACATCACACTTGAAGTCGTTGGCAGCGATGGTGCAACAACAGATTATACTCTCGACACAGATGCAGAGTTTCTGCGTCAGGCAATGGATGAGCTTGGAGATCAGGGCTTCTCATATGAAGGAACTGACAGCGATTATGGCATCATGATTTCATCTATCAACGGGGTAACCGCTGATTATGCAACTGACGGCGCTTACTGGTCACTTTATGTAAATGATGAGTATGGCATGTACGGTGCAGATGCACAGCCTGTAACAGATGGAGACAAATATACTTGGAAATATGAACTTGCACAATAATAGCCCACGTATAGAAATTAAAGATATCGCACAGATAGGTCTGATGGTGGCCGTAATAGAAGTATGCAAAGCTGCACTTGCTTTCCTTCCCAACATTGAACTTACAAGCTTTTGGATCATAATGTTCACTTTGTTTTTCGGATGGAAAATAGTGGCAGTTGTCCCTGTATTTATCCTGATAGAGGGAGCTATCTACGGTATGAATCTCTGGTGGATCATGTACCTCTATATCTGGCCTCTTTTAGTCCTTATCGCATGGCTCCTTAAGAAAAACGATTCTGCCATTTTCTGGGCTGTTATATCAGGTACCTTCGGACTATGCTTCGGTGCTCTTTGCTCGATTCCTTATATCGTGATCGGATGGTCATCAGGTGGCTTTATAAGCGGTCTCAGATCAGGCTTTGTCTGGTGGGTGGCAGGTATTCCATGGGATTTCATTCACTGCGGCGGGAACTTTGTCTTAATGCTTGTGCTCTACAGACCTATACGATCTGCCATGAATAAAATACAGGCAGCAACAATGAATTGAACAAAAATATCGATTAAAAACCAAACACAGTACTATAAATTCATGATCAACGTGATAAAATGAATTTCAGTACTGTGTTTTTTTGATTAAAGAGGACAATCATATGCGTGACAAACAAAAGCTTATACAGGAAGCAATGGACAGAGCTGTTGAAGCCAAAGAAGTTGCAGGAGTAAACCTTCTTGTAACTATAGACGGCAAAGAAACCTTCTATGCTCAGAGTGGATACGCCGATATAGCGGGTCAAAAAACAATGGACCGTGATACCATTGTCCATCTGTATTCCCAGTCAAAACCCATAACTGCAACAGCTACAATGCTTCTTATGCAGGATGGACTGATCGATTTAAATGAACCCGTTTCCAGCTTTATCCCCAGTTTTAGCAAACAGACCTATATCCTTGACGGAGAAGTAAAAAAGCTTCCCTCTGATAAGCCTGTTCGCATAAATGACCTTCTGAATATGACCTCCGGCCTCGTCTATCCCGGTATTACCACCGAGGCAGAAAGCTCTACTACGGTTCTTTTTCTTGAGGCCACAAGACGACTTGATACCGATGACCAGATGACAACTCTTGAATTTGCTGAAAAGATCGGAAAGTTTCCTCTTCAGTTCATTCCGGGAAGTTCATTTCAGTACGGCACCAGTGCTGATGTTTTGGGCGCTGTTATAGAAAAGGTTTCGGGGCAGAAATTTGGCGAATTTCTTAAAGAACGCCTCTTTAATCCCCTTGAAATGAAGGATACCGGGTTCTATGTCCCTGAGGAAAAGAGATCCCGTCTTTCTAAAGTTTATGAGCTTCATAAGGGCCAGCTGCGTGAGTACCATGAAAATCACCTTATCATAAGAAATGACGGCGGAGAAAATGCCTTTGAATCCGGTGGGGCAGGTCTTTTCTCTACTCTTGATGATTACACTCATTTCGGACAGATGCTTTTAAGCAATGGTACTTATAAGGGAAAAGAGATCATGACTCCGGCTGCAGTGCGTTTTATGACCAATGCAGGACTTATGGATGAACCTCAGCGTGCCTTTCAAAAATGGAACGGTCTTGAAGGCTATACCTACGGAAACCTGATGCGCATTATGACCGATCCCGATAAGGCGATCCTTATCGGCAACAAAGGCGAATATGGATGGGACGGATGGCTTGGTGCGTACTTCATGAACGATCCTTCAAGCAAGACCACTATCATCATGTTTACTCAGATGCGTGACTATGGGACCGGATATCTGACAAGAAAACTTCGGAACATTATAATGTCCTGAGTCTTTCATAAATCACTTTAATGTGGTAATGTGATAAATATGAAATTTTGAAAATAGATATATTCAGTAATGTATCAAATCATTATAAGGATAGGAGAATACAACAATGAGCACTAAAGGAATTGGAACAAGATGTGTACAGGCAGGATATACTCCGGGAAACGGCGAGCCCCGTCAGGTCCCCATTATCCAGTCAACGACATTTAAATATGATACAAGCGAGGATATGGGTAAGCTCTTCGATCTCGAAGCCTCAGGATATTTTTATACCAGACTCCAGAATCCCACAAACGACTATGTTGCTGCCAAGATAGCTGCTCTTGAAGGCGGAAGCGCTGCAATGCTTACTTCCTCAGGTCAGGCTGCTAACTTTTTTGCTCTGTTCAATGTGTGTGAGTGCGGAAGTCACATCGTAGCTTCCTCATCCATCTACGGCGGAACATTTAATCTTATCGCTGTAACCATGGCAAAAATGGGAATTGAAGTAACTTTCGTTTCACCTGATGCAGACGACGCTGAACTTGATGCAGCATTTAAGGACAATACAAGGGCAATGTTTGGAGAAACAATTGCAAACCCTGCTCTCACTGTTTTGGATATCGAAAAATTCGCAAATGCAGCTCACAGACACGGTGTTCCTCTTATAGTTGACAACACTTTCCCTACGCCTGTAAACTGCAGACCTATTGAGTGGGGCGCTGACATTGTCACTCACTCAACTACCAAATACATGGATGGCCACGGTGCCGGTGTGGGCGGATGTATCGTAGATTCCGGAAAGTTTGACTGGATGGCTCACGCAGATAAGTTCCCGGGTCTGTGCAAACCTGACGACTCATATCATGGCATTACCTATGCAGAGAAGTTTGGAAAAGAGGGTGCGTTTATCACTAAGTGTACCGCACAGCTCATGCGCGACTTTGGAAGTATCCAGTCTCCTCAGAATGCATTCATCCTTAACCTGGGCCTTGAGTCACTTCATGTGCGCATGCCAAAGCATGTAGAAAACGGCCTTGCTGTTGCCAAATTCCTTGAACAGCAGCCTGAAGTTGTAAAGGTTAATTACCCCGGTCTTGAATCGGATAAGTACCATAAGCTTGCTGAAAAGTATCTTCCAAACGGCGGATGCGGTGTTGTATCCTTCGAACTTAAGGGTGGGAGAGCTGCTGCCGAGAGCTTTATGAAGAAGCTCAAGCTGGCTGCTATAGAAACCCATGTTGCAGACGCCCGCACATGCTGCCTTAACCCTGCTACTTCTACTCACAGACAGCTCACCGACGAGCAGCTTGAAGCAGCCGGAATTCCTGCCGGACTTGTAAGAATGTCCTGCGGTCTTGAAGATAAAGAAGATCTTATCGCTGATATTGCACAGGCTCTCAAATAATCAACATGATTCTTATTATTCAATAATACATTTTTTTAGCCATGCAAAAAGGCTTCGCACAGATTTGTAATCCGGCGAAGCCTTTTATATTACGTTTTTTAATCCAAAGTGCTGTAGAAGGAGTCTATGTTCTCAGTTGGAAGCGCGATCTTTTCCCAACCGTAATCCTGGAATCCGGTTATGGATAAATTATTTGCAGCTGCGTAATTGGATATAATCTGGGCTCTTACTTCCTCTCTTGCCTTATTATCTGACGAAGCCTTAATGAAAGCATCATACTTATCACCGAAGATCTCTTTGGCTGTTGAGTCATAATCTGATCCGTCTGCCACCTGATCAAAACCTGTTATCTCATAGCCGTTATCTCCCATCTTGTAGTGTATGCATCCCGGATGACTTCCGCCGGAAACAGTCATAAGTGTATCTCCGGATAAAGTATAATTGTAAACCTCAAAATTGCCGTAAAGGAGCATATCATCTTTATTGCTGTCATCTTCAGCCACAATGATAGGACATGGAATGCAAACATCTCCCGGCAGATACTGTTTGCCGAAATTATCGATGATATATTTGTATAATTCATAGTAGAACTGCTCAGGGCCCGGATATTCATAAGCGGGTAAAGAGCTTTTCTTTCCCTTTATCGCATTTTCTGCTGAAAAACCCTCCGAGCTGACCTCTGAAAACAGAGAATCTGATGATGTCTGTGTCTCTTCTTCCTTTTTCACGTCCTCTGCCTTAGCCTCCTGTGCATTCTCACTCTCATTTTGTTTATCTTCTGTCTTCTCTTCTACTACAGCTGTATCGGCTTCCGCATCGGAAGATGCGTCATCCTGCGCCTTTACATTTAAATCATCAGAACCGGCTTGTGCTGTGTCAGAACTATCTACAGCAGCAGCTTCATTTGGTTCTGCACTGCTTCCACAACCAACTGCCAACAAAGCCGCAGATAATGTCAGTGCAGCCACAATTCCAAACTGTCTTTTCCATTTCCTCATAATATTCCTCCTCGCAAAAAAATTCTGATCTTTGCCAATTACCTTTTCTTACATGTCTGTCCGTTCATTAGCGTATTTATGGTGTTTTTTCCATTATAATACAAAATGCCCGCCGTAAACAGCGAGCATTTTAGTATCCTTTATTCTACTATACCAAATCCAAGAATAGTAAACTTCTTATCTTCCATTCCCTTCATCATTCGAATCTCAATCACATGTGACTTTGCTGCCTTTTCATTAAACACAATTACAGCATTGCAATGTGTCCAGCCAACTTTCAAAGGATCTGCTTCCATTACCTTTTTACCGTCCACAAGTACTTCTGCAGTGCCATATTCAGGCTTATCAGAATCCTTAAACAAAAGAAGAAGTTTGCTGCAGGAAAGCTGCATCGTAAAGGAGCCTTTTCCCTTAGAGTTCTCATCATGTGCCCAGTTAAACGGAAATTCCGGAACGGGGGTAATCTCTGAATCCATCTCAACCATCTGAAGCTGCTTATCTGTGCTGTCAAAAGAGCCTTCATCCAGCATAGTAATCTTATATTTTTTCTTCAGCTTGTTATATTCATTCTTGTCCAAGAGCTCTACTTTCTCAAAATCATTGCCTATTACAGGCTTTGTCTTGGAGAGCTGCTTCTCCTCAAGCTCATGGTATCCGTGATTAGCATTCACTTCATCCATAAGATTTATCAGGCAATCTGACATGATCTTATGACCAAGATTACTTGGATGATAAACGTCATAGAAAAACTGATTCTTGGAAATTACTCTTCCATCCTCCGGAAGAAGACTAAACTGCGGAGTTACAGCGTCCATTACACTGACCATCGGCAGATAATACTGTACTCCAACAGGTCCAAGTCTGTCCTGCAAATTCCAGTCAAAGGAGAATACTGCAAACAGAAGAACTACTGCAGGTTTCCAGGGAAGACTGAAGGCTTTCCTCACAAGACTTTCATAGCATACGCCCTTTGTCTCATCACCCTCGTCATTTACTGCAAATTCTATGACAATAAGATCCGGCTGTTTGGTTCCTTCCCTTAATACATCTCTCTCAAACCTGACCATTCCGAGCTCGGAAGGAGTTCCGCCAACACCCGCTTTTATAAGTTCTACTTTTCCGCCCTTACAGTACTTCTCTTTAAAAGACTGAGCAAAAAGTCTCGGATAACATTTCTCATGGATTGGTATAGCTCCTGCTCCCTGAGTAATAGAGCCTCCGATAAATCCGACAGTTACGTCCTCACCCTGCGCTGCCTTCTCAATGATCCTCTCAAGTCTCTGAGTGTTGCCAAGCTGCATAATGCTTCGCTTTATCATGTCCTTGTAGTTCTTGGAGCCAAAATCAACCATAGACTCTATTGGCTGCTCGGGTGCTGTAAAGCCATCATTTAAATAAAATCTTACATCGGCAAGTGCCTGTATTCCAGGCTTATCGAACTCAAATCTTATCTGGCCCGGCTCAAAATCTGTGTCCGTCCAATCAACATTCTTTAGCTCGATCACCCTCTCCATTCCGTCAATCTCAAATTCATCTGTTATTTCTGTAGAAGGATCTCCCGGATTCTTACCGTACATCTGAAAAACAAACTTTACTTTTTCATCAGGTATTCTTCCTGATACGCTGACCCCAATGCTGTGAACCATCTCCTTAAAGCCTTCTGTTGTCTTAAGAAGATCAAGCATATGTTGATCTGATATATTTCCAGAGAGTCTGGCCGCATTGATCAGTCTCCCATCATTTTCGTATATAAACTGTATTCCTTTTCCATTCTGTGCCGGGGCCCCATAAATCTCTTTTCCCTGCATAATAAAGAAGAATGGCTTTTTCTTGGTTGGGTCCTTTGGTGCCTTAGGCCCATTTTTCTCTGCTACCCTCATTTCAACACCTTTTCACTACCATATAATTTCATGGTTCTATAAAATCTACCTAAATTAAAACTTGTTTATATAAACAAAAGTCAATAAAAATGGCGGTGCCATTATTAAAACGACACCGCCCAATAAGTCTGTCAATTATTTGTTTGCATCGTCAACATATGCTTTCCATGTATCACGGATTGCTTCAACCTGCTCAGATACTACACAGCCAGGTGCAATGTTCCATACAAAATCCTGACCAAGGTTAAGGTTAGGTACCATTCCGTGGTAAGCAACTGTTCCCTTTTCTGTCATCATCTGGATTGTCTCATCAACTGCTCTCTCGTCGAACTTACCGTTTCTAGCTGTTGAAAGGTATCCATTGTAATCAACATACTCAGCTGCCGGAGGATTTGTGTAGAGGTTCCAAGCAAATGCGATCTTCCAAGCCTTGTCAGCATCGTAGCAAGCTGGTATAGCTGCTGGGTTGTTTGACCAAACGTTGATGTAGTCGTTCATCTTAGGTCCCTTAGGGAACATAACGAATCCAACTTCATCCTGCATGTCATCAAGGAAGTTACCAGGTGTTCCTGCGTACTCATCTTCTACAAGGAATGCAGCCTGTCCGTTAAGGAACTGCTCTTTGTAGTAATCCCACTCAGCACCCTCTGGGTTAGCAACTTCTGCATCATATTTGTTGAACATGTCAACTGTCCACTCAAGAGCCTCAAGTGTCTCAGGTGACTCAAGGTTGTATACGAATTTTCCGCTTGCATCCTTGTCGATGTAAGAACCGCCGTTTGAGAAGACAGCCTGTGTTGTCATAACACCTTCGTTAAGTGTAAGACCATAGATATCGATTGTACCATCGTTATCCTTATCCTGCTGAACCTTGCTCATAAGCTCGTCGAACTTATCCCATGTCCATGTTCCATCTGCCTGCATATCATAGAGTGACTCAGGATCGATACCAGCATCTGAAAGAATTCTCTTGTTGAAGTATACACCTGTACGAGCCTCTGAGAAGCCAGCGAACATAGCGTAGATTGAATCTCCCTTTGAATACTGCTTGTGAAGAAGGTTTCTCTGGAACTTAACATCATTGAAGTCAAGGCAATCAAGTGTAGCAAGGTCATACATAAGGCCGTTAGCCATAGCAGATGTGATAGCTGGATCATCACGAAGGATGAATACATAGTTCTCATCGCCACCTGTTGTAGCATAGTCTACGAAATCTGTAGGTGTTGAACCCCAGTCTGAAATAGCCTGCTCTTTGATTGTGAAGTTGTATGTCTCCTGGATCCAATCTCTGTAATCCTTAAGAGCTTCCTCGTACTCGTTCTGTGGCTCTGTTGGATCACCTGACCACCAGTTACGGATGATGATATCCATTCCACCGAGGTCGATTGGGTTGCCATCTGCGTCTGTGATTACCTGATATGGATCATACTCGTCAGATGCTTCTTCTTCAGCAGGAGCTGATTCCTCTGTTGTAGCTTCTGCTGTTTCTGTAGTAGCTTCAGCTGTTTCTGTTGTTGTCTCAGCTGGCTGCTGTGTGTCTGTTGATGCTGGAGCTTCAGAAGCGCCGCATCCTGCCATGCTTGTGAGCATAGCTGCTGCTGCAATAGCAGCTGTCGCTTTTGTTGTTAGAGACTTTCTCATACTCTAAATCCTCCTTTTGGATGTATCCCCCCTAAGGGATATTTAAAAACATATATATTTATTATATGTCTTTTTACACTATTTCGATAACCAATTGTTGCTTTGAATAGTCAAATATTGCTATTTTACATCTTTATTCCTGTTGATGAGATACTTTCTACGAAAGATCTCTGAGCAAACAGATAAAGTACTATCAGAGGAACAATGATCATCAATGTTCCTGTTGCAAGAATACAGTTTGAATAAGCAACTGAAATTGTTGTTTTAACTCCGTTTATTCTCTGAATGTATGCACCAAGGCTGTCGACAATTCTTGAAAGTGCGGTACTTACAAGCTTTGTGTTGCCAAGGAACATTCTGGAATAGAATCCGTCTGTCCACTGCCATACAAATGAGAAAAGGAAGCAAGATGTGATAATAGGTGTTGCCTGTGGAAGCATGATTCTGATAAATGTCTTAAGTGTTCCACATCCGTCAACGTATGCAGCTTCTTCAAGGTCGCCGGGGATGTTACGGAAATACTGACGGATCATGTAGATATATAGTCCGTTCTTAAGTCCCATGCACCCTGCACTCATCAGGTAATAAGGGAGCTTACTACCACGGAGATTTATAGAATTTCCGGTTATGAGTTTGAAGATTCCCAACACATCAAAATATCTGAAGTGAAGGTGAAGTGAGCTGGCAATTGTCTGTGGCGGAATAAGGATTACAAGGATAACCATTGCAAACCAGAACTTCTTAAGTGGGAACTCAAATCTTGCGAATCCATATCCTACAAGAGTACATACTGCAATCTGCAGAGCTGCAATTGTAAGTGAAACAATGATTGAGTTAAACACCGCCTGCTTGTAGCTCATAAGCTCAGCTGCAAGTCTGTAGTTTCCTGTAGTAAAATGCTCAGGAATTGATACAACGATCGGATTATACAAATCCTTTTCTGTCATAAAGCTGACAGAAATCTTATTGAAGATTGGCTGAAGTATCAAAAAGCACATTCCGAAAAGGAGAATGAATCTTACGATACTAACTGCCTTTTCCATTATTACTTTCTGCAGGAGATAGCCGCCGGAGAGTTTGTTTCTTTCCCAAAACGTAAGCTTTTTGTATCCTGCACTATTCTCCATATTAGTCATAGTAATAAACCCTCTTTGAAATGAAAAATGATGTTACACCTACAAAAGCAAGTACCAGTAAGAAGTAAATCCAGGACATTGCTGATGCATTACCGTACTGCTGCTGATCGATCATAACCTTCTGGATCTTCTCGATAACTGAGTTATCTGATCTCATACAGAAATCGACTACTGTGTAGATCCAGTTTACAAGGAACAGTGAGCTGATCATTGGGAATGTGATCTTCCAAAGACTCTCCCACTTTGTACAACCTTCGATGTCAGCTGCTTCATACATACTTGATGAAATAGTCTGAAGACCTGACAGGAAGATGATGATCTGAATACCTGAAGCAAGTGCTACATCATAGATATTATCAATTACTTCGAAGACCTTCTCATACGCTCTTACACCGACACCGGCAGTTCTGAGGATTTCCTCCAGGGCAGCTGTTACGCTGATTCCTGATGTTGACTGCTCGATTGTCTGAGCCAGTGTATCCATAAGCTGGTTGTTAGACTCAAGTCCAACGATAACACCTGATGAAAGGATAACCGGAAGGAAGAAGATTGCTCTTACCAGCGCTCTTCCCTTGAACTTCTGATTAAGTATCAGCGCCACGAAGAAACTGAATACTATGATAGCAAGTGAATATACCATCATTCTGGTCATTTCCTCCCAGAGTAGTCTGTTATATTCAGGATCTACTCTGAAAGCAAAAATGTAGTTTGTAATTCCATTAAGAGTCTTTGTAACGTTTCCTGCCGCAAGATTTACCTCACAGAAGCTCATGTAACAGGACTCAAAAAGTGGCTTGACCATAAAGACCAAAAAACCGATTATGAACGGAGATATGAAAAGATATCCCGATATTGCCTTACGCTTTTGCAGCCCGGCTAATTTATTTTTCTGCTTACTCATGATTACTGCCTCTCTTATCTTGTTACAACATAGTCTCTTGCTGGAACCTTAACGCCCTCAGCGTTGTAGTCGCTGTATCCGTAGTTTACGTAAACCTTTGTTCCGTCTGCATATTCTGTGCAGGATACATCTGCTGTAAGGTTCTTGTGTCCAACCATTTCCTGGTTGAAAGTATGTCCAAGTTCGTTGTTGTATCTTGTGTATATTTCTGCGATGTTGTCTTTTACAGCATCGAAATATGCACCGTAGTACTGAGTATAAAGAGTCTTCTGAGTTGCAAAAGAACTCTCTTTCATCAGCTCGAAGCAAAGACCTGCTCCGTATTCTGCTGAATAAAGGACTTCGTTTTCCATATTTCCACAGGTATTGATTGCTTTTCCTGTGTAGTCAACTCTTCCATGTACAGCAAGCTGATAGAATGGGATACACTCATCAATGATAGTGTATTCTGATCCTCGAAGATCCATATTTGTAACCATCTGACAGAATGGAACTGCATAATCGTTACCCATATTTATCATAAGAGGTGTTCCGTTGTTGTTATATCCTTCAAGCTGTTCAACCTGTGCATTGAGAACCGCTTCTCTTGAGTAGTTTTTCTTTCTGTAGAAATCTGATGAAAGATCCATACCCAAATCCTGGAAAGATGCGCCTGCATTGTACTTCTGTGAGGCCTTTACAAGATTGTCCGAATATTTCTTGGCTAAATCAGTATGAAGTAAGAAATAGTTGTTATCGGAATTCTCTCTCTGTCCATATGTTACATTACTGTAGTTGTAAAGCTCAGCTCTTTCCTTACTGATGAACTTAGCTGCATCTCTGTAAGAGAAGAATCCATCCAGAAGATTGCTGTCGTATGCATACTGTGTTACGCCATCCAGGTAAACCTTGTTACCGCCTTGCTCTGCGTTGTTTATAAGATTCTGAAGATCTTTCTTGCTTCCAAGAGCTGAAATAGTCTTGGTTTTTGAAAGTACCTTCTGGTTTACACCACCGTTGCACCAGCCTGTAAGCTTGACATGCATGTTTGAAAGTCCCATGGCTGTAAGCTCATCAATAATGCATGATGCTTCGCTATAGCTTGTAAGCTTAAGTGGTCTTGAAACAGGAACACCAACGATCTGCTTAACCTTGTCGATTGCTCCAACCATCTCGATGGCTACAGGAGTGCTTGTATCACTTACAAGATCAAGGTATCCGGCATATTCCTTCTGCAAATACTCACCGTATGTCTTTGCCATGTCTACATAGTCACCGGAATTTACAAATTT
The DNA here is from genome assembly GCA_015056585.1 of Butyrivibrio sp. Taxonomy (GTDB): domain Bacteria; phylum Bacillota; class Clostridia; order Lachnospirales; family Lachnospiraceae; genus Butyrivibrio. The sequence continues at coordinate 64,294 of SVFZ01000082.1, forward strand.
GTATCTCTGAGTAAGTGTTTCATCCGGAAGATCTGTATCATATTCGAAGATCGCACTGTTTGCGATATCGCCTACATCATACTGCTCTCTCTGACAGATGCTGTACTTGGTATTTACAAAGTTGTAACTATGGTTCTTACCTGCTATATCTGCCTGAATTGAGGCATAGCTTCTTCCATCTTCGAGGATACATACGAAGGAGTCATTTCCTTCTGATATTCCGTACACACCGTAATATGCTCTGGTGTTATGTACTACTGCATCTCTTGAAAGACACATATCCCAGCCATATACATTTGTATAATAACTACTCTGAGACGTCTTTCCGTTGTTGAAGTTGATCAGCGCTCCGCCGCCTTCCGGAACCACCATGAATCCTGTATCTTCAGGACCACCTGCTCCAAAGTATGGAAGAGGAGTAATTGTATAAATAGGTGTTTCTTTGTCAAAATCAAGATCTGAGAAAGGAACTTCTACAACCAGGTCTTTTCCATCAAGCTTGTAGATGACACTTACGTTAAAGATAGGAGTGTCTGATGATGATGATGAATGGTCCAGTTCCTTATCAGCAAGGTAATCATCGTATGTATAACCGGCTGCTTCGAACTTATCCTGAATTGTCTTACGTACGTTTTCTTTTGTAGCAGTTCTTAAAACGTAGATGACTTCTGATTCGATTATTGGATAATTTGCAATAAGTTCGTCTTTGTTATCCTTGGGTGTAAGCTTGTTGATATCGTACTTTTTGTAGTACTGCTTGATAAGATCAACTTCTTTTTTATCAAGCTTACCCATGAACTCTTCAAATCTTGTCTTTGTGATTACAGGAGGAATTGTAAATTCCTTGGCTACACTACCAAGTGAATAATTAACTCTTACTTCATTCTCTCCCGGAATTATCTCATAAATACCATTCTGAGCACTGTAGCCAAAAGAGTTATATGTGGTCTCAAGTCCCTGAGTGATTGAGTAAGACATAATGAGCGGAGACTGAAGGAAGCTCTTCTGGTCTTCCAAAGCTGCAGCATCTTCTGCTGCACCCTGTGGGTTTGAATACCATACCTTTCCGCTGTCCTTTACTTCAATGGAGAACTCTGTTGTAAGTGGGTCCATTGTAAGCTTGAGCTGTCCGTTATCTACTACAATCGGCTCATCTCCACCTTCATAAGCATAAGGAGGAATCGGCTCTTTTTCTTCTGTAGGTGCCTTTGTGTTAATTACATAAGCAGCAGCTACAACTATAAGTGCAACAATTATGATTGAAGGAATCAGTGGTTTTATTCCCTCCCATATTTTTTGAAGTATTACGTTTTGCTTTTTATTAGTATCTTTTTTCAACGTCGTCACCCCTTCATTCCTACATTCGGAACATCAATTCTCTTGCCAGGGAAATGAAATAAGCAACTCCCTGTGAAATCATGCTAAAGA